>JAYTLP010000436.1:0-13174 GCA_043729375.1 Myxococcales bacterium | reverse complement strand
CTCGACCGCATCTACACGCAGTCGGAGCAGTGGACGGAGCTCTCCGACGTCCTCCGTCGCCGCATCGCGAACACCACCGACACCGACGAGATCGTCGAGCTCTACTTCCGCCTCGGCGCCGTCTACTCCGACACGCTCGGTCGGCCGGACGAGGCCATCGGCGCTTACAACGCAATCCTCGAGGCCGACTCCCGCAACGCAAGGGCGCTCGAGTGTCTCGAGGGGGTGTATTTCCGCCGTCGTCAGTGGCCCGAGCTGTTCGGTGTCTACGAGAAGTTGGTCGACGTCGCACCCGGCGACGAGGCCATGGGTGACTGCTACGCCCGGATGGCGAAGATTGCCTCCGACGGCCTGAACGATCGTGAGCGCGCCGTCGATCTGTGGGGTCGCGTGCTCGATGTCCGCGGCGAGGATGCTGTCGCGCTGTCCGAGCTCGGTCGGCTCTACGATGCGGCCGGTCAGTGGGAGCAGCTCGTCGACATCCTCGAGCGTCAGCTCCGTATCGACCTCGAGCCGTCGTCGCAGATTCCGATCTACACGCGCCTCGGCCGCATCTGGGACGAGGAGCTCAAGAAGGAACGCTCCGCTATCGACTCGTACCAGCACGTGCTCGATCTCGACCACGACGCGGGCGTGCACTCCGAGAATGCGCTCCGCGCGCTGTCCGCCATCTACAAGCGGTCGTCCGCGTGGGAAGAGCTCGTGGGCGCGCTGTCCCGCCTCATCGAGGTCGGCGCAAACACCGGGACCGACGAGCGCGAGCTCATCGAGCTGCATGCAGAGCTCGGCTCGCTGCAGGGCGAGACGCTCATGCGTCCGCACGAGGCCATCGAGGCGTGGCGTCGCGTCCTCGAGCTCGACCGGCGCGACTTCCGCGCGCTCGGCGCGCTCGAGACGCTCTTCACGCAGGAAGCCCGCTGGGAGGAGTGCATCGAGGTCCTCGAACAGAAGGCCAAGGTCCTCGACGACGATCACCAGAAGGTCGAGGTGCTCCTCCAGGCCGCGTCCGTATGGGAAGACAAGATCGGCGACCGCGACCGTGCCGGCGAGGTCTACGAGCGCATCCTCCAGCTCGACGCGCAGAACCTCACCGCGTCGATGCAGCTCGAGCACGTCTACCGGGCACAGGGCAACTGGGAAAAGCTCATCGAGCTCCTCCTCGCGCGCACGGAGTTCACTCAGGATCCGCCAGCTCGCGTCGCCATCTACCAGGCCGTCGCCGAGACCTACGAGCGCGAGATGGGGGACCAGGAGGGCGCGTTCGTCGTCCTCCAGGCCGCCTTCCGCGAGAACTATTCCGATGAAGCCGTGTCGGCAGAGCTCGAGCGCCTGGCCACGACCACCAACAAGTGGACCGAACTGCTCTCCGAGTACACGCAGGTCGTCCAGGAGATCCAGGACCCGAAGATCGCCGCTGACCTGTGGGTCAAGATCGGCCGCTGGTACGGCGAGCACCTCGGGCACCTCGACTACGCCATCGCTTCCGAGCAGCAGGCGCTCGCGCTCGTGGCGGACCACCCGGAGGCGCTCGATGCGCTCGCTGGCTTCTATCGCAAGACCTCGAAGTGGAGCGAGCTCGCCGAGATCCTCGGCAGGCACGCCGGCATCGAGGAGGACTCCGAGAAGCGCGCGCAGCTCTTCCAGCAGCTGGCCGAGATCTGGGAGGGTCCGCTCGGCGACGACCGGCGCTCCATCGAGGCGTACACGCAGGCGCTGCAGTCCGGACCCGCAAACGTCGCGGTGATGGACGCGCTCGTGCGGCTCTACACCCGCGGGCAGCACTGGCCCGAGCTCATCGACATCATGACGTCGAAGGCCTCGGTCCTGTCTTCCGACGGGGATCCCGCAGACGTCGTGTCGCTCCGGCACCAGATCGGTCAACTCTACGAGGAGCGGCTCGGGGACGGCGCACGCGCCATCTCGAGCTACAAGGAGCTGCTCACCGTCGATCCGCAGAACCTGCCGGCGCTCAAGGCGCTCGAGCGGCTCTACGAAAAGACCGGTCAGATGGAGTCGTACCTCGACGTGCTCGAGCAGCAGCTCGACGTGTCGGGCACCGACGAAGAGCGCATCTCGCTCTACGAGCGCATGGCGGCCGCGTGGGAGGAGCAGTTCAGAAAGCCCGAGCGCGCGTGGGAAGCGCTCGAGAAGATCCTGCTCATCGACGACCGTCACGTGCCGACGCTCGAGACTCTCGAGCGCCTTTACCGGCAGGAGCGTCGCTCCACCGAGCTCGTCGAGACCCTGCGCCGGCACATCAACGCCGTCACGGACGTTTCTGCGCGCATCCAGCTCTATGCCCAGATGGGCGATGTCTACGAGACCGAGCTGAAGGACAATGACCGCGCGGTCGAGGCCTACAACGACATCCTGTCGTTCGACGGCGACAACACGGCCGCGCTCGCTGCGCTCTTCCGTCTCTACGAGAAGCTCGAGGACTGGAACCGCGCCATCGATGCCGCGATGCGGCTCTCCGAGCTGACCGAGGACGTGCCGACGAAGGTCGACCTGTTCTCCCGCCTCGGCAGGGTCTACGAGGAGCGCCTCGGTGACGTCGATACGGCAGAGCTGCGCTACATGGACGCGCTGTCACTCGACGGCGGCCACGTGCCCACGATGCTGGCGCTCACCGCGCTCTACGATCGTCGTGGAGACTGGCTGAAGGGCGCGCAGATGCGCGTCCGCACCGAGCAGCAGACGGTGAACCCGATCGAAAAGGTCCGCTTGCTCCACGAGGCGGGCCGCGTGTACCAGAACCGCCTCGAGCGCGAGCTCGATGCCTCGGAGCTCTACGCGCAGGTCATCAAGCTCGATCCGGAGCACGTCGAAGCCGGCGAGCCGCTCGCGGAGATCTACTTCCGCGACGAGAAGTGGGCCGAGCTCGAGCCCATCCTCGACATGCTCGTGCGCAAGGCCACCGACGGCAAGCGCGACCCGCGGGAGATGAGCACGCTGTACTTCCGCCTCGCACGCACCGCCGACGAGCTCTCGAACAACGACAAGGCGCTGCGCTTCTACAAGCAGGCGTACGACCTCGACTCGACCCACCTGCCGACGCTGCTCGGCCGCGCTGCGCTGCTCTACAAGATGGAGGACTGGGAAGGCGCCTTCAAGATCTACCAGACCGTCCTCGTCCACCATCGCGACTCGCAGAAAGAGTCGGACATCGTCGACATCTTCTATCGGCTCGGCAACATCAAGCTGAAGCAGAACGAGCGCAAGAAGGCGCTCAACATGTTCGAGAAGGCGCTCGAGCTCGACGCCACCCACCGTCCGACCTTGCTGGCGATGATCGAGCTCCAGGTACAGGCGGGTGACTTCGAGGCGGTGATCCATGCCAAGCGGTCACTGCTGCCCGTGTCGGAGGACGGCGAGCGCCTGCGTCTGCTCGACGAGATCGGCGACATCTACGCAGGTAAGCTGAACAACGCGCAGAAGGCCATCCTCGCGTACTCCGAAGCGCTCGACGTCCGCGGGGACAACCACCCCATCCTCTTCAAGGTGCTCGACCTGTACTCGAACACCGCCCAGTGGAAGAAGGCCATCGAGGTCATCGACCGGCTCGCCAGCCTCGAGAAGGATCCGATCAAGAAGGGCAAATTCTTCCACGCCGCCGCGCGCATCCAGCGCGACGAGGTGAAGAGCACGGACGACGCGGTCGAGTACTTCAATCAGGCGCTCGACCTGTACTTCTCCAACCCGTCCGTGATCAACGACGCGCAGGTCGGCGAGTACCTGAAGGCGTTCGAGTCGATCGACAAGATCTGTACGAACAAGAAGGACTGGAAGGCGCAGGAGCGGAACTACAAGCGCATGGTCAAGCGCATCGCCTCGTCGAGTCTCGACCAGTTGAAGGTGGTCCTCCTCCACGCGCTCGGCGAGATCTATCGCTCGCGCCTCAAGGAGTTCCGCAACGCCATCGACGCCTTCGAGATGGCCACGAAGCTCGACCCGAACAATGACCAGCGCCGCGAGATCCTCGCAGAGCTGTATGTGAGCGGTGGCCCGGACTACGCCGAGCGCGCGGTGCAGGAGCACATGACGCTCATCCAGCGTGATGCGTTCCGTGTCGAGAGCTACAAGGCGCTCCGCAAGATCTACATGGACACGAACCAGTACGACAAAGCCTGGTGCCTCTGCCAGGCCCTCATCGTGCTGCAACGCGCCGACGCCGACGAGACCGCCTTCTACGAGCAGTACAAGTCGAAGGGCTTCCAGCGCGCCAAGGCGCGGCTCACCGATGAGATGTGGGCGAAGAGCGTCTTCCATCCCGACGAGGACCGCTACATCGGCGCGATCTTCGCGGCCGTGTGGCAAGGCGTGGCGCTCCTCAAGGGCGGCGAGCACAAGCAGTTCAACCTGAAGCGCAAGGACCGTCGCGATCTCCAGAACGACCAGACGGTCTTTGCGAACAGCTTCAAGTACATCACCCAGGTGCTCAACCTCGCTCCGCCAGAGGTCTATTTCCGGCCCGAGCAGCCGGGTGGCATGCAGCTCGCCAACACGAAGGAGAAGAACCAGCTCATCCCGTCGCTCATCGTCGGCGCGGAGCTGTTGCAGGGTCGTGGCGAGAAGGACCTCGCGTTCCCGGTTGCAGCCTTCCTCACGAAGCTGCGTCCGGAGCACTACCTCCGGCTCACCATTCCCACCAACACCGAGCTCGGCATCGCTTTCCTCTCGGCGGTCAAGCTCGTGCAGCCGCAGTTCCCCGTGCCGCCCGCCCAGGCGCCCACGGTCGAGCAATATCTCGCGATCCTGCGCTCGTCGGTTCCGCCCGAGTGGCACGAGCAGCTCGCCATCGTCGTCAAGCGCTTCATCGAGTCGAAGGGCGAGATCAACCTGCAGCGCTGGTCGCAGGCAGTCGATCTCACCGCGCACCGCGCGGCCTTCATCATCGCCAACGACCTCATGCTCTCGACGCGCTTCATCCAGATGGAGCCGGCGACGGTCGGGGGTCTCACCGCGAAGGACAAGGTGAAGGAACTCATCCTATACTCCATCTCTTCGGAGTACTTCGAGGTGCGTCAGCACCTCGGCCTCACGATCGGTTGACCCCATGGCTCGTCGCTCCCTTCCCGTCGTCAACAACAAGCGGTCACCTTCGCGTCGGAAGGGCGCGCTCGAGTCGCAGATGACCGATCTCGCCGCCATGCCTGTGGAGCGCTACACCGAGCTGCAGCGCTCCATCGGTCGCATGATGTCCATCGGAAAGGTCGACGTGGACATCGATCAGCTCATCGAGCGCGGATTTCTCTGCGATCGGCACCGCTGCATCCAGTGGACGCCGCACGAGCAAAAGGCCAGCGCGAAGCCGGTGATCGACCGCTCGTGCTGCGCCAGCTACTCGGTCCCGCTCACCGAGGGCGACCGCAAGAAGGTGGAGGAGATCCTGCCGCTGGTGCGCAAGCGGCTCGCCGCGAACCACGCGCTCGTGCAGGACGAAGACGAGCCGTTCTACGACATCGACGACGACTTCTCGCTCACGCTGCGAGACACCGACAAGGGCGTCTGCGAGTTTGTCCTGTACGAGGAGGGCAACACCACGTGCGCCGTGCACAAGACCTGCCTCGAAGAGGGTCTCGACGTGTGGGACTACAAGCCCATCGGCTGCTCGCTGTGGCCCGTCGCAATCGTCGACTACGAGTACGAGGGCAAGCCGCGCTACCTGCTCACGGCGTACACGACGCACACCTCTGGCCTGTTCGAGAACGCCGGTGCCGACGATGAGGGCGAGGACAAGTTTGCCTGCATCGTCGATGACCGCGACGTGTACGACCCTCTGTACAAGGCGCAGGAGGGCATCCTCCGCTTCCTCTTCGGCGACACCTTCTACGACGAGCTCGACAAGCGCGCGAAGAAGCACCTGGACGACAAGCGCAAGCGTCGCGCGTGATCCGCGTCGGGGTCGACGCGGGCGGTACGTTCACCGACGTCGTCATCGTCGCCGATGGGGTGCGACGCGAGCTGAAGGTGCCGTCGCGACCGGATGATCCCGCCGGTCTCGTGCAGGAAATCCTGCACGGGCTGACCGATGTCGAGCTCGTGTTCTCGACGACGGTCGCCACCAACGCGCTCCTGCAGCGCAGCGGCGGACCCACGAAGCTCTTCACCACCGCAGGCTTCGAGGACGTGCTCGAGATAGGCCGCCAGACGCGTCCGTCTCTGTACGCGCTCGAGCCGGAAAAGCCTCGGCCGCTGCTCGATGTCGAGGACCGCCACGGCGTCGACGAGCGCATCGGGTTCGATTCTGTGGTCACCGAGCTCACCGACGCCGAGATAGAGCGTTGCGTGCGGCTCGTACCCACGGGAACGACCGTCGCCGTGTGCTTCCTGCACGCCTATCGCGATGCGGCCCACGAGCAGCGGCTCGCATCACGCCTGCGCGCGCTCGGCCACGTGGTGTCGGTGTCGTCGGAGGTTGCGCCGCTGCCGCGCGAGTACGAGCGGACCTCCACGGTGGTGGTCGACGCCTACGTCACGCCCGCGCTGCGCGGCCTCGAGGTACTGCGGCAGACGACGCGGCTGCGGATCATGGAGTCGTCCGGCGGCGCGCGCGTCGAGGTGCGGCCTGCGCGCACGGTGCTCTCCGGGCCGGCAGCGGGCGTCGTGGCGGCCGAGCGGCTCGCGGCGAAGCTGCAGCTATCCGACGTCGTGGCGCTCGACATCGGCGGCACGTCCACCGACGTCGCGCTCATCCACGACGGTCGCGCACTCCGCGTCGAGGAGCTGTACGTGGGTGGTGTCGTCGTGGCGCTGCCTTCGCTCGGCGTCTCCACCGTGGGCGCCGGCGGTGGATCCATCGCTTGGCTCGACGGCGGTGGCGCGCTCAAGATCGGTCCGCGTTCCGCCGGCGCGCGTCCGGGCCCTGCAGCCTACGGCCAAGGCGGCACCGAGCCCACCGTGACCGACGCGCACGTCGTGCTCGGACGGCTCGGGGACTCGATCTGCGGCGGGAGCGTGAAGCTCGACGTCGAGGCCGCGCGTCGAGCGGTCGCCACGCTCGGCTTTGCGGACGTACTCGACGCCGCGCACGCGATCCTCGCCGTCGCGGATGCCACCATCGCGCGAGCCGTCGGCGCCGCAGCACTCAGCACTTCGCGAGCAGCGCTCACGCTACTCGCGTACGGCGGTGCGTCCGGGCTGCACGCGGTCGAGGTCGCGCGACGCTGCGGAATCGCGCGTGTCGTCGTGCCGCCGTCCCCCGGCCTCTTCTGCGCGAGCGGCGCGCTCGACGCCGATGTCGTGGTGGAGCGTCTGTGTAGCTGGTCGGAGCGCGTCGAGGGGCCGCTGTCGCAGGCGGCCCGCAATCGCCTCAGTGCGATGAAGGCCGAGGTCGAGGTGGAGCTCGCGCGCGAGGCCGAAGGGCGGCGCCTCACCATCGAGCAGACCCTCCGCGTGCGCTACGTCGGCCAGGGGATCGACGGCGAGCTCGAGCTCACCGACGCTGCTCGCTTCGCGGAGTCGCATCGCGCGCAGAACGGGTACGTGCTCGACCGACCCGTCGAGGTGACGGGGCTCCGCGTCCGGGGTCGCGGCGCAGCGACCCTCGCGGAGGCGCGCACGACGCCTGCGCCGAGCACGGGTCGCGGTACCCGCCACTCCCGCGACGCTCTCTCCGGCACGGTCCACGGCCCCGCGATCATCGACGAGCTGTCGTCGACGCTGTGGTTGCCGGAAGGTGCGAGCGCAACGCCGGCACCGGACGGTACACTCGTCGTCACCGTGTGATTTCGTCCGGCATCGAGAAAGAACACATGGCCGCCGAGACGCTCGAGTTCGTCGAATCCACGCGAAAGATGCCTCTGATGTCGCTCGCAGTTCGTACGAGCGTCGTTCAGCTCGCTGCCGCGCGGGTGCTCGTCGCGCCGGGAAGCACGCTGGACGAGGCTCAGCTGCGGAGCACGGGCGAGGTCAACGTCATCGTTGCCCCGAACCTCTTGCACGCCGAGGGCTGCGCGCTCGCGACGCGCATCTTCCCGGCCGCGCGGCTGTGGGGACCGCCCGGCATCCGGGAGAAGGCGCCCGCGCTCTCGTGGCACGGGATCCTCGGTGACGACGAGTGGCCCTACGACGAGGAGCTGGCGCTGCTCTCGCTCGAGGGACTCCCGCGGCTCTGCGAGTTCGAGCTGATGCATCGCGCCACGCGGACGCTGCTGTCGTGCGACCTCGTGTTCAACATCCACGGATCGCGTGGGCTCGGGGCCCGGATCGTCCTCGGGCTCTTCGGTACCTACGAGCGCTTCGCCGTGAGCCGGATGGTCACGATGATGGCAAAGGACCGCAGTGCGTTCACGGCTTCGGTGAAGCGCATCCTCGGGCACGACTTCGATCGGATTGCACCCGCGCACGGCGACGTAGTCGAGCGGGGCGGCAAGGAGCTGCTCCGCGTGGCGCTCCGCGAGCGCGGAATCGACGTATAGGAAACGATACACCGCTCATCTCGACGTGGCGGGATGATGGTCTGGCGCCTCCGGGACAAGAGACCTCATTACTGGCTCCTGGACTTGCCCGTCCCACGGCGCGCCCCAGTCGAATCGGTAACTTGTGCGCCTCTCGTCGCGGCACACCCCATGCTCCTTTCCTCGCCATGCGCCCTCTCGTGTGGTTCTTCGCGGTCTCGCTCTCGTGCTCCGGCGCAGCTGCGATCGCCGCGCCTCCTCCGGTCCGCGTCCTCTCGAAGGCGAAGGCCGCGCGGTTCGTGAAGCAGGTCGCGCGTCGCGAGAGCGCGTTCTACAGGCCCGGCGTCGGGTTCGATGGTGAGACCGGCATGACGTACGATGGACACGAGGTCGATCACGCGTCGGGCGAGCTACGCGGTGGCGCACGGACCTTCAGCGCCTCGTCGAAGGAGTCGCTGCACCTCATCCTTCTCACGAAGGCGCTCGAGGGCGACCCGACCGCGCAGACCCTCATCGCGACCGGTCGCAAAAACGCGCGTGCGACGGCGATCGCCGTGCTCGCGCGCAAGATAGGCACGTACGAGCAGTTCGACCGCGACTACCCCGGCTACGGCGGCTTTCTTCCCTGGTACAAGGTGGAGGGCGGCAAGATCGCGCCGACCAGCGACTGGGAGAACCGAGTGCCCGGCCTCGACAACGGCCAGCTCGCGTGGTCGCTCTATCACACCGCCAATGCGCTGAAGGACCTGGGCGAGCCGGCGCTCGCCGCGCGTTACGAGCGCCACCTCCAGAAAATGCGCGACAACGTGGTGCGCATTTTCTACGACCCCACGGAGAAGAAGCTACGCGCCGAGGCTCGGCTCGATGGCGGCAACCGCGCGGTGCCGAGCAAGAACGTCTACGCCAACAACGTGAAAGGCTACTTTCTCGACGACAGCTACGAGGGCGAGCTGCTCGGTCACTTCGCAGACCTCATGGGCAACTGGTCCTCGCACCCCGACGGCAAGGACGAGGTCTGGAAGGCCGCGCGTCGTCTTCCCGTCAATGGTCGCATCGGCAAGGAGACGTTCACGGTCTCGCGCGGCCACTGGTTCTCCGGGCACGAGGACTGGGGCTACCTCGTGCTGCCGTTCCGCGACGTCCCCATCGCCGACCGCGTGTTCAGGAACAGCCAGCGCGCGCGCACCGCGTGGTCGGCGGAGCACGGGTGGAGCGGGCTCATGGCGTCGACCCACCGACCCGTATCCGGCAACGAGCTCGATGGCTACGTGAGCGCGCTCGGCATCCCGGGAATCGCGAAGATGAAGACCGAAGCGAAGCCCATCTTCGCGCCGTACGCGTCGTTCCCGCTCGCGCTCGTCGACAAGCCGATGTTCGCCACGTGGCTGTCCACGATGCTGAAGGCGCCCGGCATGTACGGCCCGTACGGCATCGGCGAGAGCTTCGCCGAGAACGGTCAGCACGCGCCCGTGCTCACGTGGGACGGCAAGGCACTCCCGATGGTGGCGTGGATGGGCGGCATCGGCCCCGACGTCGGGCGCCTGCTCAAGCGTGACGGCCTCTACGACGCCTTCATCGCGCGCGTCGAGCACGATTTCGCGAGATTCGACGGCGTGGCGATGCGAGGCGAGACGGCCGGACTGCGCGCCCCGACGAAGCAGCACGGACCGAATTGATGCGCATCCTCGCAGCGCTCGTCCTCCTCACGGTTGCGCCTGCGCTCGGCGCGCCGCGCGAGATCCGCGTCGACACGAAGGCCGTCCTGCAGCCGTTCCCGCACTTCTGGGAGAAGATGTTCGGCTCGGGTCGCGCGATCCTGTCGCTGCGCGAGAGCTACCGCAAAGACCTGTCGGAGATGAAGCGCGTGACGGGACTGTCGTACGTGCGCCCCCACGGCATCTTCCTCGACGAGGTCGGCGTCTACGACGAGGATGAGCAGGGCAAGCCCATCTACAACTTTTCGTACGTCGACGAGATCTACGATGGTCTCCTCGAGCGTGGGGTGCGTCCCTTCGTCGAGCTCGGCTTCATGCCGAAGAAGCTCGCGGCCAAGCAGACGAAGTATCCGTTCTGGTATCAGCCCATCGTCGGGCCGCCGAAGAGCTGGACGCGATGGGAGGAGCTGCTCACGCGCTTCACCACCCACCTCGTCGAGCGCTACGGTCTCGAAGAGGTGAGCCAGTGGTACTTCGAGGTGTGGAACGAGCCGAACATCGACTTCTGGGACGGCGTGCCGAAGCAGGCCACGTACTTCGAGCTCTACGACCGCAGCGCGCGGGCGCTGAAGCAGGTGTCGCCGAAGCTGCGCGTGGGCGGCCCGGCGACGGCGCAGGCGGCCTGGGTCGCGCGCTTCATACAGCACACGGTCGAAGCGAAGGTGCCGGTCGACTTCATCTCGACACACGTCTACGCGAACGACACGGCGAAGGACGTGTTCGGTACAAACGAGGAGATTCCTCGCGACAGGATGGTGTGCCGCGCGGTGAAGAAGGTGCACGACGAGATCGCGGGCTCCAGTCGTCCTCGATTGCCGCTCATCTGGTCGGAGTTCAACGCGAGCTGGAAGAACGAGCCAGACGTCACCGATACCATCTTCATGGGCCCGTGGATCGCGGACACCATCCGACAGTGTGACGGTCTCGCGGAGACGATGGCGTTCTGGACGTTCTCGGACGTTTTCGAGGAGCAGGGGGTCACGAAGCGCCCCTTTTACGGAGGATTCGGCGCCATCGCGCAGGCGAACATCCCGAAGGCCGCGTTTCACGCGTTCGAGCTTCTGCACGGCCTCGGTGACGCACGGCTCCCCGTGGATGCCGACGACGCGCTCGTCACGCGCCGCCCCGACGGCACGTTCGTCGTAGCGGTGTGGAACCTCGCCGTGCCCGGTCGGCATGCCGCGGACAAGACCGTTCGCCTCCGCTTCGACGGGCTGTCGGGCAAGCATCGCGTGTCGGTGCGCCGGCTCGATCACGAGCACGGAGATCCGCTGCCTGCGTACCACAAGATGGGCTCACCCGACCTACCCACTCGGGCGCAGCAGGCGGCGCTCCGGCGTGCCGCAGTTCTGCCCGCGGCCGAGGTGCAAGACCTCGCGGGCGGTTCGATCGACATCATGCTGCCGGAGAACGGTCTCGCGATCGTCGAGGTGCAGTAGCGCGACGACTGTTACTTCTTCTTCTTCTTCGGGTCCGCTTCCTGACGCGAGCCCGGAGCCTCGTCGTCAGTTGCCTGCACGACCGGCGCGCGCGGTGCGGCTGCAGCAGCCACCTTCTTGCCATCCTTGGCAGGTCGTGGCTTGCCGACGGCCAGGGCCGGTGAGAGAAGCAGGAGGCCGAGGGCGAAGGCTCGCGTCATGACACAGAGTCTACCACCCGGGGCGATCGGTTCTACCGGCGGAACAGCGAGAGGAAGCCGTGCTTCGTGGTCGCACGCATCATGTCGGCGAGCGACGTGGTGAGCGGGATCTTCTTCGGGCACACCTGCACGCAGTTCTGTGAGTTGCCGCAGTCGCCGATGCCGCCGGGCTCCATGAGCGCATCGAGGCGCTCCTCCTCGTGCATCTTGCCCGACGGGTGCAGGTTGAAGAGGCGGGCCTGATTCACAACGGCCGCGCCGATGTAGTCCGACTGCGGCCCATAGTTGGGGCACGCCTCCAGGCAGGACCCGCACGCCATGCAGCGCGAGAGCTCGTACCGTGTCTCGGCCAGCTCGGGAGAGTAGCGCGGCCCTGGACCGAGGTCGTGCGTGCCGTCGACATCAACCCACGCATGGACCTTCTTGAAGTCCTCGAAGATGCGCGTGCGATCGACCGCCAGGTCGCGGATGAGCGGGAACTTCGACATCGGCCTCAGCTCGATGGGCTGCTCGAGAGTGTCGACCAGCGCGGAGCATGCCTGCCGCACGGTGCC
The DNA here is from genome assembly GCA_043729375.1 of Myxococcales bacterium. Lineage (GTDB taxonomy): Bacteria > Myxococcota_A > Polyangia > Palsa-1104 > Palsa-1104 > JBDTCO01. The sequence continues at coordinate 867 of JAYTLP010000436.1, read as the reverse complement.
GTTGATGATCATCGTGCACGAGCCGCAGACCTCCTCGAGGCAGGCGGCATCCCACGTGACGGGTGTCGTCTTCTTGCCGTCAGTGGTGGCGGGGTTGCGCCGGATCGCCATGAGCGCCGCGTGCACGTTGAGGCGCTCCTCCCACGGCACGGAGAACTCTTCCCAGCGTGCCGGCGAGGTCGCCGTCTCCTGGCGCTTGATCTTGAGCTGAACGGTCTTGTCGGACATGGCGGATTCCTAGTGGGTCGCTTGACCGGCGGGAACAGGAGGATGTTCGGTGGGAGGCTTGCCCGACGGGGGCGGCGCGGTTGCACCGGTGCCGGTTCCGGTACTCTTGCCGGTGTAGTCGCGCTTGACGGGCGTGACGAGCTTCCCGTCGATGGCCTCGTAGCTGATCTTCGCACCGTGCGTCGACGGATCGTACTTGGCGAGTGTCGACTTCATGAACTTCTCGTCGTTGCGGTCGGGGAACTCCGGCTTGAAATGCGCGCCGCGCGACTCGTCACGCATGCGTGCGCCCGTGGTCATGACGCGCGCGAGGCAGAGCATGTTCCACAGGTGCCGCGTGAACATGATCGACTGGTTGCCCACCTTGCCCGTGTCGAGCACGTTCACATTCTTGTAGCGGTCCATCATCTGCTCGAGCTTGCCGTTCACCATATCGAGGTCGGCATTCTTGCGCTCGACGGTGACGTAGTCGTTCATCATCTTCCCGAGCTCCCACCACATGGCGTAGGGATTCTCGGTGCCGTTCATCTTGCCGATGGCGTCGTACTTCGCTTCCATCTGCTTCTTCTGGCCCTCGTAGACGCTCGAGGACACGGCGGGCAGCTCGGCGGCGGTGGCATACGCGATCATCTTCGGCCC
>JAYTLP010000435.1:0-10021 GCA_043729375.1 Myxococcales bacterium | reverse complement strand
GTCGCGCGGCGCGGCGTCGGTCGGGCTGCTCGTCGGCGTCCCCGTGGCGCTCGTGCTCGGACTGGTGACGTCGCCCGCGCGGATCGATCCCATCGTCTTCATCGTACGCGCCGCGACGCTGGTCGCGTACCTCGTGCAGAGCGCGCGTCTGCTCGCCGCGCCCGTCGGGCCCATGCCAGTTCTCGTCGTCAACCCCCTGCCCGCCGTGCGCGAGCGTCTGCTCGGGCGCAACCGCTTCTACGGCGTGTTCGTGGCCCTGGCAGTCGTCGCCTTCTTGTTGCCGCTCAGCCAAGCGATCGCGGCGGGCGCATCCTCCCTGCCCGTTTTCGCCGCAGCGGCGCTGCTCGGCGTGCTGGCGTGCCGCGCGTTCCTCGTCGACCCACTCGATCGTCACCTTCAGCGTGATCCCGCGCTCGAGGATGCGCTCGCGAGGCTGCGGCGGTCCGCGCGACGGGGCGGGCCCGCGCGGATGTTCTATCTCGTGGCGCTCGTGGCCGTCGGCGCAATGGTCTTGCTGGTGCTGCGGGCGCGGCTGGGGTGGACGTGAGAACACACTTCTTCGAGGTCCTCGCCGTGCTGCTGCTCGTCTCCGGACTCGTCTTCTTCGGCGAATGCGTCCACCACCTCGGCCTGCGTGACTACGTCGGCTCGCTCCTCCTGGCCGTCATCGGCATCGCGCTCCTCAACGTCGGTTCCGAGCTCGCGCGGCTCGCCCTCATCGAGCGCGAGCGATGAGGCGCTGGATCTTCGCGCTCGCCCTGTGCGGCTGCCAGCCGGAGCCGTCCGTGGCCGTCGTCGACCCGGCGGTGCTCGTGGCCACCGTGGCAGCCGACGATCCCGTGGTGGCCACGGTCGACGGCCGGCCGATCCACGCGTCCGACGTGAAGGTGCAGGCCACGGCCGCCGGCGTCGACGCGCGCACCGCACTGTCGTCGCTGGTCGACGCCGAAGTGCTTGCGGGCCAGGCGCTGCGCGAGGGATTGATCGCGGACCGCGACGTCATCCAGTCACGCCGCGAGCAGGAAGCCCGGCGCTACATCGTCACCCAGCTCGAGCCGGAGACCCGCGTCGCGCCGGAAGCCACCGTACGCCGCGTGTTCGAGCGCGAGAAGCTCAGCTTCGATCACCCCGAGTATGTCGAGGTCTGGAACCTCGTCGCGCTTCCAGGCAAGAGCAGCACGCCCGACGACAAGGCCAGGGCCCACGCGCAGATGATCGCCCTCGGCCAGCGTGCCCCGGCATGCACCACTGATGCGGAGTTCGCAGCGCTCGCCAGCGCGGCATCCGGCCAGATTCCGGTGCGCGCGGAGAAGCTCACCTTCCCGCGCGAGGGAGTCGTCGAGGACGCGTTCGCGGCCGCGGCGTTCCTCCTCACCAGGCCAGGCCAGACGAGCCCGCCCGTCGAGACGAGCTACGGCTGGCACCTCGTGCGGCTGGTCAGGCACGAGCCCGCGCGCCACACGCCGTTCGAGCAGGCCAGGCCGGAGCTGGAGGCCGCCGCGCTCGGCGAGTACCGCTACGACCAGCTCGCCTCCTGCACGCAAAAGCTCATGCACCGCGACGGTGTCGTGGTGTACCCCGAGCGGCTCGAGCAGCAAGCGCCATGACGTACGACGTCGTCCCGGCCTTCGGCGGTCGAGCGCGCCTCGACACCGCCTTCACGGTTGCGCTGCGCGAGGTCGTAGCGCGCGTCCCGGGCGCGCGCGGTGCCGTCTTCCTCGATGGGGACGGGGAAGCAGTCGACGAGTTCGCCGAGGTCCCCACCACCGAGATCCGCATCCTCGGCGCCCACCTCGGCATCCTCGTCTCCCTCGTCAAGGAGCACGCGGGCCAGCTGGGAGAGCCGCTGGAGCTCGTGATCGAGACCGATCGCGCGACCTTGCTCGTCCTCGTGCTCGACGACCGCTACCTCGTCGCACTCGAGGCCGGGCCGGAAGCGCAGCTCGGCGTGATGCGTCGCGAGCTCGAACGCGCGGCGACCGCATTGCGCCGCGAGATGCGATGAGACGCATACTCGGGCTCCTCGCGCCGGCGCTGCTCGTCGTGACCACCGCATCCGCGGAGCCGCACGACTACCGCCTGGACTCCTCGGGCTGGAACGGGCTGTCGAGGCTCGGCGACGAGGCAGAGGCCGCGGGCTGCAAGCTGGCGGCTGCAGACGAGCTCGACTGGGCGCGCTTCGGTCCGCGCGACGTGGTGTTCCTCGTCTATCCGCAGAGCCCCGTCGTCCCTGCTGCAATGGCAGACTTCCTCGAGCGCGGCGGCAAGCTGCTTCTCGCGGACGACTTCGGGTCGGCCGAGGAAGCGTTCGCGGCGCTGGAGCTGAGGCGCATCCCGGCTCACCTCGATGGCGTCGCTCGCCAGCTCGAGCACCCGGAGCTGCCGGTCGCACGTGCGCGGCTTCTCACCGCGCTGGGTCGCTCTGCGCCGGAGATCGTGGCGAACCACCCCGCGGCCTTCGCCACGCAGCTCCCCGCCACCTACGCGTTCTCGCCGGGCCAGGCGCTCGTCGTCGAAGGACAGGTCGGCAAGGGCCGTTTCGTCGCGCTGGCCGACCCGAGCGTGCTCATCAACAACATGCTCGAGCTCGAGGGCAACCGGCTGTTCGTTCGCGCGCTGGTCGCCGAGTTGTGTCGGCCTGGCAGCGACGGGGATCGTGTGCACTTGTTCTCCGGGGCGTTCCGGGCGCACGGCGCACCGCGGCCTTTGGCACCTGCGACCGGCCGCGGGTTGACGCGCATGAACGAGGTGCTCGGCAGCTTGAACCAGTCGCTGGATCAGCTTTCGGGTGCGCTGGCATCACCGCTTGCGCTGGTGCTGTTTGCCTCGGCCACCCTCGTGGCCTGGGCCGGGCTCGCGCGCCGTCGCACGGATCGCCACGTCGACGGCGGGTTCACCCGCGCCGTCCGCAGCCAGCCCACGAGCACGCTCGCTCTCGTGGCAGCCGTGCCCACCGGCGGCGACCACGGCCTCGCCCTGCTCCTCCTGCGCGCCGAGGTGATGCGACGCCTCGGCTCCGTGCTCGGCCCCATCCCCGTCGACGGTGAGCGCCGCACGCTCGTGAAGCGCACCGAGGCGCGCTTCGGCCCGCGGGTCGCGCGCAGCCTCGACGCCTTCTTCGACACCGGCCCTGCCAAGCTGCCGAATCCGCGGCGCGCGGTATCCGCGCGTGCGCTCGCGGAAGCGCTCGCGCACGCGCGACCGGTGCTTGCACGCCTGCCCCTGCCCGACGACGAACAGGTACCCGATGCCGCCCGCTGAGATGAAGACCCTCGTCGACGACGCCACGCTCGCCGAGGCCGCGCGCCTCTGCGCGGAGGTACGCAGTGCCGTCGGAATGGCGTACCTCGGCCCCAGTGCTCCGATCGATCTCGTTCTCACGAGCCTCGTCGCCCGCGGTCACGTCCTCATCGAGGGCATACCCGGCGTCGCGAAGACCACCCTCGCGAAGAGCTTTGCTTTCGCCCTCGGCTGCGCGTTCCGTCGGATCCAGTTCACGCCCGACCTCCTGCCCTCCGATATTTCCGGGACGTACGTCCTCGAGCCGCAGAAGGGGCAGTTCGTCCTGCGCGAGGGACCCATCTTCGCGCAGGTCATCCTTGCGGACGAGATCAACCGCGCCCCGCCGAAGACCCAGTCGGCGTTGCTCGAGGCGATGCAGGAGGCACAGGTCACCATCGAGGGGGAGACGCGCCCGCTCCCGGCACCGTTCCTCGTGCTCGCCACGCAGAACCCCATCGACCACGAGGGCACGTACCCTTTGCCCGAGGCGCAGATCGACCGCTTCACGATGCGGATCCGCATGAGCTACCCGGGCGCTGTCGCAGAGCGCAAGATGCTGCGTCGCTACTCCGGCGACGACGCAGCAGTGCCGCTCGTGCGCGTACTCGAGCCGGGCCTCGTACTGCGGTTGCAGTCGCTCGCGCGCGGGATCCACGTCGACGACGAGATCATCGACTACGTCGTCGCGCTCGGGGAGCACACGCGGCAGAGCCGTCGACTTGCGCTCGGAGCGTCGCCCCGCGCGGGACTCCAGCTGCTCGAGGCGAGCAAAGCGCACGCACTGCTCGACGGTCGCGGCTTCGTCCTGCCCGACAACGTGAAGGCGCTCGCCGAGCCGGTGCTGTGTCATCGCCTCCTGCCCGCCGCAGACGCCGACAGTGACGGTGCAGCCGAGGCCGCCGTGCGCGAGGCCACGGACCAGGTCTCGTTTCGTCCGCGGGCGCACCGGTAGCGTGGCGGAGCGGCAGCGCCGGAGTCGTCCGCCATCGCTCTCCCGCCAGGGCGTGCTCGTCGCCGTCACGGCGGTGATCCTCGGGGGCGTCGGCGCCGCGCTCGATCGTCCGGAGCTGCTCGGCCTCGGCATCGTCACCGCCGGTTTTCTGTTCACCGTCGTCATCGCGCAGTACCCCGCCGCCGTCTTCATCTGGCGTCGCCACGTCGAGCTCACGTGGCGCGTGGCGCGACCGCCGGGCGACGGCGCGCTCCACGCGGGAAAGGCGCTCGAGCTCACGGTGCAGCTCCGCAACTGGGCCCCGCGCAACCTCGGCACTGCTACGCTCGAACTGGTCGTGTCACCAGCGCTCGAGGTCGGACCGGTCTCCCTCGCTGCCGTCGCGGGGCGCGAGGTGCAGACGACGCTCGTGTTGCAGCCGCTCGCGGCCGGGCTCGCGCTGCTGCACGGCGCGTCGCTGCGGCTGACGGATCCGCTCGGCCTCACGAACATCGAGGCGTACTTTCCGAGCCCCATCGCGCTGCCGATCTTCCCGCGACTGGCGCTGCCGCTCGGTCCGGGCGCAGCCCCACGCGCAGTCGGCCCCGAGCGCGCGCAGCGAGCGTCTGCGCGGCAGTCGGGACAGGGCGGCGACCTGCGCGAGCTCCGCGATCACCGCCCGGGCGACCCGTGGAAGCAGATCGCGTGGAAGGCGACCGCGCGGCGAGGTCGCCTCATGGTGCGCGAGGTCGAGCGCGAGACGCAGACCACGCACCTCTACGTCCTCGACGTCTCCGCGCGCATGCGTCTCGGTCCCCGCGGCGACACGCCGTTCGACGTCGGCCTGGAGCTGGTGAGCCGCCTGGCCCGCGGGGCGCTGAACCTCGGCGATCGCGCCGGGCTCGTCCTCGTCGACGAGCGTGTCGTCGCGAGTGTGCCGCCGTCCGATCACTCGACGCAGCGCCGCAAGCTCATCGACACGCTCGCTCGGTCCGCGGGCGTCCACGATGAGGACCGCACCGAGCTCTCCGATGCCGAGCTGTGCGGCACCGTCGCGCGCTATCTTCTGCTCCAGGAAGGCGACGAAACGCGCTCGCCCGCGCCGCCGGTCGACGATCCGCGGTGGTCGCGCCTCGTCGCGGGCCCGTCGGGGGAACTCTACGATTTGCCGAAGCTCGTCCGCGCCGTCGAGGTCTCGCGGCACAAGCACCGGCACCTCGCCCACCTCGGCCCGTCGGCGCTGCCGCAGGCCGTCGAGCCGAGCATGGCGCAGCTGCGGCGCTTCTGCCGGGAGCGCGCCATCCCGCTACCGCTCCGCACCGGGGCCGGGCGCGGCGCGATGGGGCTTCACGCGGTGCTGCAGGGCTTGCTCAAGCAGCCGCCGCAGCGGATCGTCGTCGTCTCGCTCCTCGACGGCCTGCCCGGCGTGACCGACGCGCTCGGACGGCCGCTCGAGGTCGTGCTGCGCGCCGCGCTGGCAGGGCTGTCGCGACGGGGTGTGCGCACCAGCTGGGTCGTGCCGCTCGTGGCGCCCCACGCCGCGGTGGCCGAGGCCCGCGAGCTGCTCGAGCTCGAGCTCGACCGCCAGCTCGTCGTGGCGCGGCTTCTCGGTGCGCGGCTCGGGCTGCCGGTGCAGCCGTGTCGCGACGCCGCGCGCTTCCGGCTCGGGACGCGTGTTGCGCTCCGGAAGACGGCCGCGTGAGAGCCGTCGTCGCGTGCTTCGAGCCGTTCGGCGGTCGGCGGCAAAATCGTTCGGAGCGAGCAGCGCGCAGGCTCGCAGGCATGCCCGGAGTCGAGGTCGTGACGTTGCCCGTCTCCTTCGCGCGGTTGCCGGCAGCACTCGAGGCCGTGTTCTCCCGCGAGCCGGAGGTGGTGCTCTTGTGCGGCGAGTCGCGTCGGGCCGACCGGCTCCTCGTCGAACGCATCGCGCTGAATGTGGCCGACGCCCACATTGCCGACAACGACGGTGTCCTCGCCGGCGGCACGCGGCTCGATGACGGGGGTCCGCTCGCCCGCGAGGTGCGGCTCGACCCGGCGCGTATCGTCCAGGCGCTCCGGGCTGCCGGGCTGCCGGCGGCGGTGTCATCTCACGCGGGCACGTTTTGCTGCAACGCCGCGCTGTACGAGGCGCTCGGCCATCCACGCGCGCTCGTGGCCTTCATCCATGTGCCGGGCAAGCGTCGTCACCTCGGCGCTCGCGCTGCGGCGCGTGGGCTCCGGATTGCTCTCGAGGTGCTCGGTGGTCTGCGTCGGTGTGACTGAGCTTGACCGCGTTTGTTCGATGCCTTATACGAGACGAGAACGGGAGCCCTGACGACGATGGCAACGCACATCACCGAAGAGTGCATCAACTGCGGCGCTTGCGAGCCCGAGTGCCCCAACGAGGCAATCTCGGAAGGCGACGATATCTACGTGATCGATCCGAGCCTCTGCACCGAGTGCGTCGGCTTTCATGACTACGAGGCCTGCCAGGCCGTGTGCCCCGTCGAGTGCTGCGTTCCCGACCCGAACAACCACGAGACCGAGGAGACGCTCTTCGCGCGCGCGAAGAAGCTGCACCCGGAGAAGCAGTTCCCGTCGCTCGACGTGCTCCCCGCAAACCTCTCGCGCTTTCGCAAGTAGGCCATCAGGCGGGAACGTTCCCGTCCCACCGCGCGTCATTCGCGCGAGCTTCCGTACGGCTCGTCAGTCGTCGTTCTCTCCGGCCTTCTTGTCTTCCGGGGTCGAGGCCTTCGGCGCCTTCGACGGCAGCGGGTCGACCTGGAGAAACTTCTCGCCATCGAACTTGTACGTGGTCGCGCGGCCCGGGTGCTTGCCGACGCACCTCTTGTCGGTTGGGTTGTCCTGATCGTCGAGTTCGGACTCGAGCGCGCTGAGCGGCCTGGCGACGAGCCGGCCGTCCTTGGTCATCGACAGGGTCGTCGACTCCACCTCGTGGCAACGCTTCGTGCGGTCGCGCTCGCGTAGCGTCGTGACCTCCGCGGCAACATGAACATCCTCATCGACGGACACGATGAACGTGTCCACCTGGCGTTGCTTCTTCTCGCCGGGCGCGAGGAACTCGAAGTCGACGCGGACGCTGCGGCTACCGTCGGGCAGCTGGAACGCCTGCAGGTCGACGCCGAGAAAGTTCTTGTCGCTCGGTCCGTCGTCGTCGCCGCCGCCCTCGTAGAGCGTCACGCTCTGCGGTTTCTTCTTCTTCGCCTTGTCCACGAGCGAGAACCGGAGCTTGAGCCCGCCATCGGCGGTGCGTGAGCGATGCACGGTGACCGTGGCTGCGCTCTTGCCACCGAGCTCGAGCGTGGCTGCTTCGAGCTCGGCCGCGTGCGCGACCGAGCTGCCGAAGATGCTGGAGGCGAGCGCGAGCGAAAGGACAATACGGCGCATCCCTGACGAGATAGCGCGTCGGCTGCACGCGAGCAACTCTGCTCTCGTACAGCCGCGCGGCGGACGGCTAGGCCACCTGGAAGGCGCGGCGCTTCTCGCCCTCGCCGCCCGTGCGCTTCTCGCCGAGCGTCGAGAGGTTGACGGAGACCAGCTTCGAGATGCCGGGCTCCTCCATCGTCACGCCGTAGAGCGTGTCGGCGATCTGCATCGTGCGCTTGTTGTGCGTGATGACGATGAACTGCGACCGGTCGGTGAGCTCGCGGACGAGATCGTTGAAGCGGCCCACGTTGGCCTCGTCGAGCGGCGCGTCCACCTCGTCGAGGAGGCAGAACGGCGACGGCTTGATGAGGAAGATGGAAAAGATGAGCGCGACGGCGGTCATCGCCTTCTCGCCGCCGGAGAGCAGCTCGACGGTCGCGTTCCTCTTGCCTGGCGGCTGCGCGATGATCTCGATGCCCGACTCGAGGATGTTCTCCTCGTCGGTGAGGATGAGGCGCGCCTGGCCTCCCTTGAAGCAGCGCGGGAACACCTGCTGAAAGCGCTCGTTGATGAGGTCGAAGACCTCGCGGAAGCGCTCCTTCGAGGTCTTGTTGATGCGTGCAATGGCCTCCTCGAGCTGCTGGAGCGCCTGCTCGAGATCCGTCTTCTGCGCGACGAGGAACGAGAAGCGCTGGTCGAGCTGGTTGTACTCCTCGATGGCGTGGAGGTTGATCTCGCCCATGCGCTCGATGAGGCCACGCAGCTCCTTCACCCGCGACTCCTCGCCAGCGGAGAACAGCGGACGCAGGTGGTGTGCTGTGAGCTCGGTGACGATGTCGAGCCGATACCGCTCGGCCGTGACCTCCTCGAGCTGTCGACGCGCCGACGCGATCTCGTGTCGCTTCATCTCGAGGCGCGACACCTCGCCGAAGAGGCGATCGCGCTCCTTGCCCTCGGTCCGCTGCTCGCTCTCCTCTCGCTGCACGAGAATGCGGCGCTCCTCGTACGCGCCGCGGCCGACCGATACCTCGTCGGCCAACCCCGCGCGGAACTCGACCTCGGCGTAAATGCGCTGCTGGCGCTCGTCGACGGCCCGGGCCAGCTCCTGCTGGCGCTCCCCCGCGCGCGCGACGCTCTCGCCGAGGCGCACCCTGCGGTGCTCGCGCTCCGCGCGATCCTGCCCGAGTCGGGTGTGCGCGCGCTCGAGCTGGCCGCGCCTCTCGTCGGCCTGCGCGACCTCGACGCGGAAGGCGGTGTGCGCCTCGGCGGCACGCTCGAGTACGTCCATGGCGACGACCAGCTCGCGACCGAGTGCAGTGGTCTCGTCCTCGAGCGTCATGAGGCGGTCGCGCGCGTTGCGGAGCTCGAGCTGACCTTCCTCGACCTCGCGCGCCGCGGCCTCGGCTTCGCTCATGAGCTCGCCGCGCTCGCGCCCGATGGTGTTGAGGCGCTCGGTGTGACGCTCGAGCTCGTGACGGTGGCGCTCCTGATCCTTGTCGAGCGAGAGGAGTTGCATCTCGCTCTGATGCGCATTGCGACCGAGCTCGGCGACGGTCTCGCGGAGGCCCTGGGCCTCACGGCGCATCGAGTCGAGCGCGTCCTTCGCCAGCGTGTGGGCGTCGGTGAGCTGCGCGACGGCATCCGTGAGCTCGCGGATCTCGCGCTTCTGCTGGAGCACGCCCGCGCCGTCGACGGCAGCGCCCCCTGACAGCGCCCCGAAGCGATCGACGACCTCGCCCTCGAGCGTCACGAGCTCGGGCTTGTCACCCGCTGTGCCGCAGTCGATGCCGCGCCACAGATCGAGCGCGGAGAGGAGGTCGTCGACGACGTAGACATCACCGAAGAGACGCTCGCCCAGCTCCTTGTAGTCTGCGCCGAAGGTGATGAGGTCGCACAGACGACCACGCACGCCGTCGCGGCCGACGAGCTCCGCGCGGGGCTGGCGCACCTGATCGTCGCCCTTGAAGCGGTTGACAGGTACGAACGTGGTGCGGCCCTCGCCCGTCTTGCGCAGGTGCGAGATGCCGTCGATGCCGACCTCCTGGCTCTCGCACAGGATGGCGCCGAGGCGCTCGCCCATGACGGCCTCGACGACGGCCTCGAGCTCGGGCGGAGCCTGCACCGCGTCGGCCATGAGGCCGCGGATGCCCCAGCGCGTGTCTCGCTCCTTCATGATGGCGGCGGTGCCGCGATCGAAGCCCTCGTACTTTGCAGAGAGCTGCTCGAGCGAAGTGAGGCGCGAGCGCTTCTGGTGCAGCTCGGCCGAGAGGCTGTCGACCTCGGCCGCCCGGCTCCTGTCGAGCGTCGTGAGCTCCTCGAAGCGGGCCTGCGCCCGCTCCTTCTCCTCCACGAGCCCGAGCTTGAGCTGACGCAGCTCCCCGAGCTCGTTCTCCTTGAGACGCAGCTCGCTCTTCAGCTCCTCGCTGCGGCCGACGACGCGGC
>JAYTLP010000434.1:0-3202 GCA_043729375.1 Myxococcales bacterium | reverse complement strand
GATATCGCGCCCGCTACGGCGACGTCATGCGCGCCTGGCGATCGCGCTTCCGCCGCGCCGCGAGCACCAGCCCGAGCGCGAGCCACATCGCCCCTCCGGCCGGGCTCCCGCTCACGCCGCAGCCGCACGCGCCCACGCTGCCCGGCCCGCTGCTGCTGCTCGATCCGCCGCTCCCCGTCGCGCTCGTGGCGACGTCGCCGCCCCTTCCACTCCCGCTCGAGGTCGCCGTCGCACCTGATCCGGATCCCGTCGCGCTGCTCGCCTTCCCACCCGATCCGCCGCTCCCGCCCGCGCCGCCGCCACCGCTGCTCGCGCTGCTGCTCATTGCACCGCCGGCGCCGCCCCCGCTCGCGCCACTGCTGCTGCTGGCCGCGCTGCTCGCGGTCGTGCTCCCCACGCCGCAAACACCGTTGCTGCACGTCCCGCCGGGGCACACGGTTCCATCCGGGAGCGCGGGAGTCGAGCACGTCCCGCTCTGCGCAGCGCAGGTCCCCGCGGCGTGACAGGCATCGATCGCGGCGCACACGACAGGGCTCTTCCCCTGGCACGCGCCGCTCTTGCACGAGTCGACCTGCGTGCAGGGATTGCCGTCGTCGCAGAGCGCGCCGTTCGGCTTCTGCGGGGTGGAGCAGCCGGTCTGTGGATCGCAGAGGCCGGCGATATGGCACTGATCCATCGCCGCGCAAACCACGCTCGGGCCAGGCAGGCAGAAGGCGCCGATGCAGTAATCCTGGGTGCTGCACGCGTTGCCGTCGTCGCAGGAGGCGCCGTCGGCCTTGCCCGGGTTCGAGCACACGCCCGATTGCGGGTTGCAAAGGCCAACCGCATGGCACGAGTCGAGCGCGGCGCAGACCTTCCCTGTGCCGGTGCAGACGCCGGCCTGGCAGCTGTCGTTCGCGGTGCAGGCGCTGGCGTCGGTGCAGGCGGTCCCGTCGGGCTTGGCGAACGCGCTGCAGCCCATCACCGGATCGCACGCGCCGGCCGTCTGGCACTGGTTGGCCGCGCAGATCACCGGCGGGCCGCCGTTGCAGGCGCCGCCCTGGCAGGTGTCGGCCTGGGTGCAGGCGTTGCCGTCGTCGCACGCCGCGCCGTTCGCCTTCGGCGTCGCCGCCGAGCACACGCCGGACTGGGGGCTGCACACGCCGGCCGCGAAGCAGGGCATTCCGGGCGCCGGACAGACCACCGGGTTCGAGCCCGCGCAGACGCCGGCCGCGCACGTGTCCGTCTGGGTACAGCCGTTGCCATCGTTGCACATCGTCCCGTCGGGCTTCGCCGGGAACGCGCAGAGGCCGGTCTGCGGCGCGCAGGTGCCCGCGGTCTGGCACGCGGTGGGTGCGCCGCAGACGATCGGGTTCGCGCCGACGCAGACGCCGCTCTGGCAGGTGTCGCTCTGCGTGCAGGCGTTGCCGTCGCTGCACGTCGTGCCCGTCAGCAGCGTGCAGGTCCCGTCCGTCGTCGATCCCGCGGCCACCGAGCACGCGTCGCAGGCGCCCGCGTTGCAGGCCGTCGCGCAGCAGACGCCGTCGGCGCAGAAGCCGCTCGCGCAGTCGAGGCCCGTGGTGCACGCCGCGGCGATCGCGAGCGGGCTGTAGAGCTCCGCCGAGGCCAGCGTGGTGGTGCCCGTCGATCCGCCGCCGGCCACGAGCACCTTGCCGTTCGCGAGCAGCGCCGCGACGTGCGAGGCGCGCGCCTTGGTCATCGCCGCCGCGGGCGACCAGGTGTTGGCCTGCGGATCGTAGATCTCCGCGCTCGCGAAGAGCGCCGCGCCGGTGAAGCCGCCGGTCACGAGCACCTTGCCGCTCGCGAGCAGCGTCGCGGTGTGCGCGGTCCGCGCCGTCGCCATCGAGGCCGCGGCGGACCACGTATTCGCCTGCGGAGTGTAGATCTCGGCGGTCGCGGTGGTCGACTGCGCCACGCTGCCGCCGACGACGAGGACCGCGCCGCTCGCGAGCGTCGTCGCGGTGTGACCGTAGCGCGCGCCGATCATCGCGGCGCCGGCGCTCCACGCGCCCGCGATCGGATCGAAGAGCTCGGTCGTGGCGCTGGCGGTCGTGCCGTCGGTGCCGCCGGTCACGAGCACCTTGCCCGTCGAGAGCAGCGTCGCGCTGTGGTAGCCGCGCTTCGTCGCGAGCGGCGGCGCCGCGGTCCACGTGGCCGACGCGGGATCGTAGATCTCGGTCGTCGCGAGGAAGACGTTGACGCTGGTGCCGCCCGCCGCGAGCACCTTGCCGCTCGGCAGCAGCGTCGCGGTGTGGCCGTAGCGCCCGCCGACCATCGCCGCGGTCACGCTCCAGAGGCCGGTCATGGGATCCCACGCTTCGGACGACGCGAGCGTGAAGATGTCGTGCCCCCCGGCGACGAGCACCACGCCGCTCGCGAGCGTCGTCGCGGTGTGACCGGTGCGCGACTCGGCCATGGTCCCCGCGGGGGACCACGCGCCGGTGGTTGCGCTGTAAATCTCGGCAGAATTGCGGTAATTCGCGGCGCTGTCGACGCCGCCGACGACGAAGACATCGCCGCTCGCGAGCAGCACGGAAGCGTGGCTCTGACGGGTGACGCTCATCACGCCGGTCGCGATCCACGCGGGATCGACCAGCACCTCGCCGGGCTCGTCGATCGCGAGCTCGATCCGCGCGCCCACGGCGGAGAGCCGCACCGGCACCGCGCGCCCGCCCACGGCGAAGGCCTGCGGCGCCTCGACGCGCACGCGCCCGAGGCCGCTCTCATCCACGATCTCCACGGCGTCGCCGACCTGCCGCAGCGCGCCGCCCTCGATGGCCCACGCCGCGGCGGGCCCTTCGCTGCGATCGCCCGCGTCGAGGTGCAGCCACTCCTCGAGCCCCGCGCTCGACGTCGACCAGAACGCGCTGCCCGCGGCGCGACGGTAGGCGATCGCGCGTCCGGCGATCGCCGCCGCGCCCGTCGCGCCGAGCTCGCGCACGCGGACGGAGAAGGGCTCGGCGTCGCCGCAGGAGGCGATCTTGATCTCGATCGATCCCTCTCCGGATCCAGGTAAAATCGCGTGCAAACGACCCTCGCTCCGCGTCGACTCGAAGCCTCCTCGCGCCGCGACGAAGCCGTCGCCGTCGTCGAGCACCCGGCTGGCCTGCGCGGGAAAGCGCTGGCGCAGCGCCGACTCCGCCGCGTCGGGTCCCCCCGCGCAGCCGACGCCGAGCGCGGGCAAGGCGAGGAGCAGCCCCGC
>JAYTLP010000433.1:0-4382 GCA_043729375.1 Myxococcales bacterium | reverse complement strand
GCCATTGGTGCGTTCCCCGTCCTCCTCGTCGTTGCAAGAGGACCACGTCGTCCCGCCGTTCGTGTCGAAGCCCGTCGTCAGCGCGTAGCACCGCGGGTCACGCTCCACGCGGCACACGATCGCGTACGAGGTGGTCGTGAGCTCCTCGATGCGTTCCTGGCAGGACTCATCCTGCACGAAGCGAGTGGTTCGAACCTCCACGCGCGCGTCCAACCGGAGCACGCTGCCGATCCACGACGGCGTCACCGTGAGCGTCAGAACGGTGTCGTCCTCGTCCCAGCTCGGCGTGACGCCCTGCTCTCCCAGGCTCTTCTCGAAGACCAGATAGCCTCGCGCCGTGCGAATCGCGATCACGAGGTAGCGCACATCCAGCGGCGGGCTGGGGGCGCTCACGTCGTACACGAGGATCTCCGGGCGACCTTCGCCCTGCAGCGAATGAAGGCGCGCAACACGCCGCGAAGTCGGCTCCGCGCTGCCCTCCCCGAGCTCGTCGTCGCCGCCATACGCCGAGCGGAGCACGCGCTCGAGCGACGCGACGTCGGTGGCCAGCACCGCGTTGGTCTCCTCGTCGATTGCAATCCCAGCGATCTGGCCTCGTTCGTCGCTCGTCGGCGCAGGAGCCGGGACCGTCGCGCCGTCGGACGGAACGGGCAGCGCAACGAGCGCCACACGCGAGCGCGCCAGCGCCGACTCGACAGTCGCATTGGGACGAAGCGCGAGCGACCGTTCGAAGAAATCGACGGCCTGGCGAGGCTCGGACAGGGCTTCTGCCACCAGACCACGATTGTAGAGACACATCGCAAGAGGAGCCCGAAGCCGGTCGCTGATCCTCTGCGCCGGGCCGAACACCCGCAGCGCCGTGTCGATGCGATCAGCGGCGAACGCGGTGTCCCCCGCCTGGTGCGCGATGAGGCCGGCCTCGCAGAGCACGCGCGGCTGCTCGGGCACGAGGCGGAGCGCGTCGTCGAATCGCGCCAGCGCAGCACGGTGTTCGCCGGCATGCTCCAGCGCGCGTGCCTCACGCACGATGTTCGCGACCTGCGCCATCGTCTCGGCGCTCCGACGCCGCGCGGCGCTGGGCATGTCGACAGCGGCCCCCGTGCCCTCCGGCGTCGCCTGCGGATGGTTGACTGAAGCTGTACTCTCGGACGGCCCAGGCGCGCTCGTCGCTGTCGGAGCGTCGTCGCCACAGGCCGTCATGAGAGCGGCGAGGAGAAGCGCGAGCAGGAAGCGGAGATCGTTCCAGTTCATTGGAGCTCTGAGCGAGCCTCACGCTCTCGGGGCCGGCAGGCTCTCGAGGATACGTGGCGTGAGGTGCTTCAGCACCGGCATCGCGGCTCCGTCGTGGCTCGCCACGTCCGGCTGGATCTCGGCATCGCGCTCAAGCTCTGCGAGCGCGGAGCGCGGGCCGACGAACGCGAGCGCTCCCTTTCCGCCCCGCACGATCTTCGCGAGCGGGAACAGCGCAGGCTCGAGCTTCGTCCCCTCCTCGCTCGCCTGCACCAGCACGACGGCGTCCGCGATCGCGGCGAGCTCGGCGCTCTGCGCGATCGTCTCGACCGACGCCTCGAGCGCGTAGAGGAAGAAGCGGGGCGTCCAACCCCGGATCGGGCCAAGCGCCATCACGACGTGCTCAAGCTCGCCGTCATGCTCTGGCGCGCTCGCATCCCCGCTCGCGACGAGGCTACGCACGAAGCGCTTCGCACCGCTCCCGAGCACCACGATCGACGCCTCGATCGACTTCTCGGCGGCGTTCACGAGCACGAGCTCGCGAGGATGACGGAACAGCTTCCGCGGCGCGGACGCTTCGGGTCGTGGGGCGATGCGGAAGCTGTTGGGATCGGCGACGAACCGCTTCTCCATCGCAGGATCGAAACCGAACGTGGCGTTCGGAAAGCGCCGGACGAACTCGTCGCGCATCGCCGCACTCATCGGAGCGTCGAGCCCGATGCAGCCCTTCTTCCCGCTCGCGAGCCCGAACCACACCAAGTGGGTCACCCCGTTCCGGCGGGTGATGGAGTGCGCGTAGATCCACACGATGTTCCGCCACCCCGCCGTCAGCTCGGTGAACATGCGGGCCTGCTCGGCCGCGCTCCGCCGCGCCCAGAGAAGGGTCGCCACTAGCAGCACGACGCCGAGTGCGACCGCCCGGAACGCGTCCCAGCCGTACGACCAGAAGGCGTACGCGGCGCCGCAGCCGGCCAGCCCGAGCACCACGGCGAGCAAGCGCAGTTCGTTGAGCGGTGGCTCGACGCGATGCAAAGACCTCATGAAGTCTTCGTTCGACATCGGCGTCGCGCTCGGCGGCGTGTTCGGCATCACCGTCATGTCAGCCGGATCCCGCGCGCCCCGAGGACCGCGATCAGGACTTGCCCATCGCCGATCTCGTGCAGCAGGAACTGCAGCGGAGCTCCCGCCGGCACGCGCAGCACGATCTCGAGATAGCCCGACATCAGCGCCAGCTTCGACAGGTCCGAGAGCGCGTGGCTCTCGGTCGCATTCCCCCGGCGGATCTCCAAGCGATCGCCGCTGACGACGATCGCCGCGTCGCTGGCGCTCGCGAAGAGCGGCGTCGGCCCGCCATAGATCGGGAACGTCACCGCGCCGCCGCTTTGGAGCCGAGCTTCCACGTTCGCGAGTCGCTGCGTCTCGTAGACCTCGCTCGCGCGCTGCACGGCGTGCGTCGCGGCATTCGATGGGTTCCCCTCGCGCGTGGCCCCATCGAGCTCGAAGAGCCTGCGTCCCTCGTGGCCGACGAACACCAGAGACTCCACGAGGAACGGCGTAAGCGCGGTGTTCTGCGGGATGCGGCGCACACTGATGCGCCGCGCGGCGACGACGTCGGCATACGCGACCCCGCGACGCGTCAGCGTCCCGCGCACGTCCCTGACGAGCTCGATCCCGCGCTCGCCGATGTAGAGCGTCTCCGGCATGAATCGATGGAACCAGCGCGCGAACACGATCGCACCTCCGACCGCGACTGCGGTGGTGAGAAAGACGAGCGGGAGCGGGTCCATGCGGACCATGCCCTGCTCGAGCACGAGCCAGAGCCCGAAGCCGCTCAACACGCCGGGCAACGCGGACAGGAACGCGTACATCGCGAGGTCGCCGAGGGACGCGCCCGCGGGCTTCGGGTCCTCACCGGGATCGGCGACAGGCTTGCCGTCGGGCGACACGTCGCTCTCGGCGTAGATCACCTGGCCGACGAAGCTCGACGGCGTGCCGACCAATGCGCGGCCCGGATCGGGACGCTGTGTGAGTGCGCGCGGGACATCGAAGGGTCGAAGCTGGAAGCTCATTTGCGCGATGTACGTGTTCGGGAGACGTTGCTTCCCCCGATGCTGGCGGCTTTGCTCACGGCCACGAGGAAGGCGGGGCACGCCGCGCTTCCGGAAGGCACCTCTGCTTGGCTGTCACCAGCGGGCGCGCGAGAGGGGAGAGCTCACTTCCCGGAAGGCCTCGGCCGCCTCTGTATCCACGGCGCTCCACGTCTGGAGGATGCTCAGCGCGCTGCAACCGTCTTGGTAGGCGCGGTAGTGCGCGAGAGAGCTCTGCGTCGTCAGCACATACGGGGTGGTGCGCACAAACGATGCGAGCCCAGCGATGCGCTCCGGCGACGGAGACAATCGCTGACCCAACGAACCGAACGCCAGCAGGTTGTCGTCGGCTGGAGGGTGCTGGAGCAGATCGAGCAGCGTCGAGAAGACCTGCCTCTCCTCGTCGGCGCTGAAGGGCCGCGCCAAGAGCGCAGTCCTCGCCTGTTGCACTACGCCGTAGTGAGGCCAGCGCAGTGTCAGCAGGGCCAAGGCAACCAGCCGAGACGCATGCTCGCCAAGCGCGGCTTTGGCGGCGGCCACCTGCGGCTCGCTGATGGGATCGAACTCAGACCACCAGGGCTGCACGGTGTAGGGCCCCGCGGAAGCCTGAAGGAGCCACGTCCCGAGCGTCGCCATAGATGCCTCGCTGTATGCCTCAACCTGGGCCAGGAGAGGCCGCACGTCGAAGTCGGGCGATTGCTTGGCCCACGTCTCGCGCAGAAACGTCCATGACTGGATGCTCGCGGGCTCCGTGTGATCCAGCAGCCCGTCGGCGAGCTGTTCGTCGATCAACGCAAGCCCTTCGGCCGCAGCCACGGCGAGCTCCTGCTCACGCGAAGAACCGTGGTCCGATCGTGCTCTCTTGGACGCGAGGGTCCGCCCGCCCCACTCGGGATCGTCCAAGTCGCAGAACTCCACGCGGAGTCCCTGCGGGGTGGGTCGGCAACGCCAGCGTCGCCCCTCCGGGTGACGGAACTCTCGCCAGAAAGAGATGGACGAAGAAACGACCAGCTTCATGGGCACCTCGGTTCTGGAGAATCGCACTTCCGTTCGAGTCTCCGCCAC
>JAYTLP010000432.1:0-3217 GCA_043729375.1 Myxococcales bacterium | reverse complement strand
CGAGATCGCCGCGCCGAGGTCGGTGAGGATGTCGCCGATCATGTTCGACGCGACGATGACGTCGAAGCGCTCCGGCGCGCGCACGAGCTCCATCGCGGTGACGTCGGCGTAGAGGTGCGTGGCCTCGACGTCGGGGTACTCGGCGCGCAGCAGCTTGAACACGCGCTGCCACAGGCCGTGCGCGTACGGCATGGCGTTGGCCTTGTCGGTCATGCAGAGCTTCTTGCGACGCGCGCGCGCGACCTCGAAGGCGGCCCGGAGAATGCGCTCCACGCCCTTGCGCGTGTTCACGTCCTCGTTGATGGCGATCTCGTCGAGCGTGTCGCGCTTGAAGTTGCCACCGACGCCGGCGTAGAGGCCTTCCGTGTTCTCGCGGAGCACGACGAGGTCGATGTCGCGCACCGTCTTGCCCTTGAGCGGCGTGAGGCGGTCGTCGAGGAGGCGCACGGGTCGCAGGTTCACGTAGAGGTCGAGCTGGAAGCGGATGCCGAGCAAGATGTCGCGGGCGTGGATCTGGTCGGGCACGCGCGGGTCGCCGATCGCACCGAAGAGGATCGCGCCGTAGTTCTTCGACAGGTCCTCGATGGCGCCGGCGGGCAAGGTCGTGCGATCGCGGAGCCAGCGCTCGGCACCCCAGTCCATCTCGACGGTCTCGACCGGCCTCGCGAGCGCCGGACGCACGGCCGCGAGCACGCGGAGGGCCTCGCGCGTGACCTCCGTTCCGATGCCGTCCCCGGGGATGACTGCGATGCGGTGGCTCAAGGCGTCTCGCTCTTCTTGTAGAGGGCAGCGTTGTCTTGCACGGTCCGGAGCGCATGCGCGGCGCGGTCCTTCTCGAGGAGCCACTCGGTGCGCGGGTCGACCCATGCCCACCCGCGGCCTGTGCTCTCCAGCAGAAAGGGCATGCCGTCCTGGCGCGCGACGTACAGGTGATCTCTGCCGTTCTCGTGCGAGGCGCTGTCGAGCTTGGTCTTGATGGGGCCGGACACGGAGCCGAGGCGCTTGCGGTAGCCCTCGAGCGCAGCCCAGCGCGTGCTCATCGCAGCGAAGAAGTGCGCGTCGTCGGGCTGATCGGCGAGCGCGAGGTGCTCGAGCTCGCGCTGCGCATCGGCGGGCGGATACTTGGCTTTCACGATCGTCTGCATGAGCCGGTAGTTGGCGAGGACGGCGTTGCTGGCGCTCTTGGTATCCGAGTCGACGAGCTTCCATGCCGAGAGGCCGTCCGCGGAGACCACGCACTGCTCGATCTGCGAGAGCGCGTCCTCCGGTGTAGGCGGATAGGAGTGGCACCCGGCCAGCAGCAGGATGAGAGCAAAGGCACGCACGGTGGCGACAGCGTAGCCACGGCGCCGCGGGGGGTCAAACGAGCGGCGTTGCGCGATCGCGAGCGTCCTTCTACCCTATGTACTACTGGACACTCTCGGATGAGGGCGGCCATGGCTGATCGACATATCGTCGATCCCAGGGAACCAGACGGGCGCCGTGGTGTCCTATGCTAGATTTTCTGCCCGAGTTGCGGCGAAGGTGGTCCTCCGCAGATGAATGATTCCGACAATAACGAGCATATGGGGCCGGGCGCGCCGGTCCTCCCTCCGTCCAGTGAAGGAGCCAGGGCCCCCGATCCAGGGCCCGGGGCGGCCGACGAGTTCGCCGGACTCGAGCCCGCGCCGCGGCGCCGGAGCTCGATCCTGGCACTCAGCATCATCGCGCTGGCGTCGTTCACGATCTTCCATCTTCGCCACGACCTCCGCTATGCGCTGAGCCCGCGCGCCGTCGTGCCGCTCGCCGCGCTGTCCGGGCAGGGTGCCTCGGCGGTCGGTCGCTACGTGGAGGTCACGGGCGTGCCCGACCGACACGACTCGCTGTACATCGAGCCGCGCGGCGACAAGGCGCGCGAGAGCTTCTTCCGCCTGCTCGACACGGATCCGCCACTGTTCGTGCGCGCGCGCGACACGTCGATGGGGAACGCACTGACGTCGTCGTGGAAGGGGCGCCTCCAGCCCTTTGACCAGGTCGGCTGGGCCGCGTCCATCCGCGATTTTTACGAGCGGACGCCGCAGCAGACGCTGCGCGCCATCGATCTCGCGTCGCTCCGCGGCCACCTCGCGGACCGCGCAGTGCCGCTCTCCGACCGGCGGGGCCACGCGGTCGTGCTCGACGACCAGACGGAGGTCGTCGTCGTCGACAAGGCCAGCGAGTACGCGCTCTACCTCGGCCGCGAGAAGTTTCCGAAGAAGGACGACGCCACCCGCGAGCTCGCGCGCGTGCTCGCGTCGCGGCCCTCCACGCCTACTCCCACCGCCGGCGAGGACACGCCCGACTCGTTCGTCTTCTACCTCCCGTTCGAGAAGGAGCCGGCGAAGCAGAACGAGCTCATGAGCCTCCTCCAGCGCGAGGGTGTCGAGCTCGAGGCGCACGCGCGGACGCATCGCGCGCCGCTCGGCGCGCTCGCCATCGGCGACTGGGATGCCGTGAGCGAGGTCCACATCGAGGAGCCGCTCTCGCTCGGCCGCGATGGCCGCCCTGCGCTCGTGCTCACCGAGGGCGAATCGCCCGGCGCGTTCACCTGGGCGCTTTTGGTCACGGGCCTCCTGGTCGTCCTCGGCGCGTGGAACGTGTGGTATCTTTTGCGTCCCCGCCGCAGCTAATCACCGCCGGGGCAGGCCCATGCTCCCCACGATCCGCGTCGCCGACACGCTCCTCCGCAAGAAGGTCGATCTCGTCCCCGTCGAGCCCGGGCACATCGGGCTCTATGCGTGCGGACCCACGGTCTACAACCAGATCCACCTCGGCAACGCACGGCCGTACGTCACGTACGATCTCGTGGCGCGTCACCTGCGCGCACGCGGCTATCGCGTCACGTACGTCCGCAACATCACCGACGTCGACGACAAGATCATCCGTCGTGCCGCCGAGCTCGGTGAGACACCGGCCGCGCTCGCCGCTCGCTACACGAAGATCTTCCAGGAAGATGCGCGCCGCCTCGGCTGCCAGGAACCGTCGCACGAGCCGAAGGTGACCGGGTTCATCACCGAAATCGTGGATCTCATCACGACCCTCGTGCAGAAGGGCATGGCATACGCGAGCGAGGGCGACGTGTACTTTGCCGTCGACCAGTTCGCCGACTACGGTCAGCTCTCGCACCAGCCGCTCGACGCGCTGCAGGCGGGCGCGCGCGTCGACGTGAGCGACAAGAAGCGCGGGCCGCTCGACTTCG
>JAYTLP010000431.1:0-8116 GCA_043729375.1 Myxococcales bacterium | reverse complement strand
TTTTCCCTGCCCGCAGCCGACGGCGTAGGCGAGCTCGACGTCGTAGAGCTGATCGCCGACGGTGATGGTGAACGTGGTGGGGTCGAGGGCACCCGGCTTTCCGCTGACCGAGTCGACCTGGAGAGTCGGTGGACAGAACGCAGACGTCACCTGCGCTGCGCCGCTTCCCTCGGCTTTCCATCCCACGGTTGCGGCGCCGACGGCGATCCCGTCGAGCATCGATGCGATACACCCGGCACCGGTCGCCGAGCCCAGCGCCACCTGCGTGCTCGACCCGGAGCACGCGCTCACCTTGCCGCCCTGCTCGTCGACACGAAGCGTGCAGTGCAGCGTGCGATGCATCGTGTTGCGCTTCAGACAGGCCAGCGGGTCGGCACACGGCGTCTGCTGGCAGGCGAGAAACGCCGCGCACAGGGTCCCCGAAGGCAGCGCGAGCATGGGGTCTGCCGCGCACTCGCCGGCCCAGGCGCGCCCCCCGGTGTCGACGCAGACTCGCTGACCCAGCGCGCACGCGCCGTCCCGCGTGGAAAAACAGGGCAAGTCGCGCATCTCCGTCTCGCCGGGATACAGCTGGCCATCACACGCGCCCGAGGGCAGGTCGGCGCCCGCGGGGAGCTCGCACCCTGCCGTGTCGGCCAGGCGCGCGAAGCTCGGCGGTAGCGCTTGGTCACAACCAATCTGCTTGCCTGTGCCGATGGACGGTTCGCCCGGGAGGCATACGCACCCGTCGCTGGCGGCGTAGCTCGGGCCCCCATCGGCCCGGCCCTCGTTGAAGAGCTCAATGCCGGTTGCGTACCGGTCGACCTTCTCGAAGCGATACGAGTGCGCACCGAAGCGAGCGACCCCGACGACGTGGCCGCTCGCATCGCGCGCGAGCACGAGGGGGCGCACGTCGGCTGCGAGATCGGTCTCGGTGACCGGCAGCACCAAGATGTGCAGCGGGGAGCGCGAAAGGTCTCGCTTGGCCACGTCGAAGCGTCGGCCGGTCGCCGCAGTGTCCGCGACCCAGCGCTCACAGTAGGACGCATGACC
Source organism: Myxococcales bacterium (assembly GCA_043729375.1). Classification (GTDB taxonomy): domain Bacteria; phylum Myxococcota_A; class Polyangia; order Palsa-1104; family Palsa-1104; genus JBDTCO01. Next base: position 7,084 of record JAYTLP010000431.1, on the reverse strand, counting down.
GACGACGAGCTCGAGCTCGACGATCCCGGCCACCACCGACGTGGTGCTCTGCGGGCCTCGAACCACGAGCTCGAGCCCGGTCCTCGGCGCGCATGCAACGAGCAGCAGCGCGCCGAGGACGAGACCGGCCCGACTCACGGACACTTCGTCCCGCCGGCGTTGCCCGGACACACGACCCCCGTGCCCCCCATGTCGCACTGTAGGCACGACGCGCCTGCGCAGTTGCTCGTGCTGCACGTGCCGTTCGTCGCGACGCGCGCGACACACGTGCCACCCGTCTTGCACCAGAAGCCGGCGAGGCAACCGGTGTCGTCGGTGCAGGTGTTGTTGCAGGCGGTCGCGCTCGCGCAGGCGAAGTTGCCGCCACACGACGCCGCGCCGCTGCACGCCGTACCGTTGCACGAAGCGCCCGTTATGGAGCCGTTGGCGCAGGTGGGGTTACAAGGCGCGCAGGTCGCGCCGCAGAAGGAGACGGTGTTACAGGCGTTGCATGCCATCGACGCGTTCGACGGGCAGTAGTCGCCCGTGATGCAGTTCGTCGCCCCGCCCGCGCACGCGCCGGCACCGCCACACGCGCACGTGGTGTTGCAGCCCGTCACGCTGGCGCACGTGAGGCCGCCCGGACACGCAGCGGTCGCCGCGTTGCACGTGAGGTAGCTGCCGCCTGCGCACGTATAGGTCGTGCGCATGTTCCCGCTGCACGCGGTGTCGGCGGCTCCGCAGCTCGAAGGGCGCGTGTTCGAGGCGAGCCCGCAGCAGACCTTCGTCCCGCTGCCGTTGTCGATGCAAGCGCCGCTGTTGCAGTCGGTGCCCGCGACGCACGTGCTCCCCGGACCCTTGCCGGAGTAGCACTGGCTCATGTAGCAGTGCGACTTGGCGGCGCTGTGGCAATCGGTATCGCTCGCGCACGACGTGAGGCACGTGCCGTTCGAGCAGTTGAAATCACCGCAGCTCGGGATGAGCGCGGTCGGCATGTTGTTGCAGGTGCCGCTGTTGCACTGCCGCTGGGTTGCCGTCGCCGGGTTGCTCGCGTTGTCGCACGAGCTCGCGGCGCACGCGGTGGTGTTGGGCGCGGCGCAGCTTCCGCCGTGGCACGTGGCACTGACGCAGTTCGGCACGTCGGCGTTGCACTCGTTGTCCGGATCGCTGTTGTCGGCAACCGGCGCGCACAGGCCGCTCGAGCCGCAGCGCTGGCACACACCGCACGCGACCTGTGACTTGTCGCAGCACACGCCGTCCGTGCAGAACTGCGTGCCCGAACAGGTGTGCTCGGCCTTCGTGGGATCCATCGTGGCGCACGCACCGCCTGGTGCGACCTTGGGTGCGCAGTCACCACTGGCGCTGCAGTACGAGGTGGCGCCGCAGTCCGCGTCGGTGTTGCACCCGGTGCACTTGCTGCCGTCGCTCTTGCACACCTGGCCGATGCCGCACGCGCCGCAGCTCTGGCCACAGTGCGTGTTGGTGTTGCATGTCGCGCAGCTCGTCCCCGCGCAGTACGTGCCGGCCACGTTCATGGCGCTGCCGGGCGCGCACGCGGCGCCGGACGAGCCGCACTCGCACTTGCTGTTGCCGCACATGTTCACGTAGGTGGAGTTGTTGCAGTTGCTCGAGCAGCTACCGCAGAAATCCTTGTCGTTGACGAGGTCGTGGCAGATGGTGCTGCCGCCGGTCTGCGCCGCGCAGCACGTCTTGTTCATGCCGCCGCAGTCACTCTGACCGTCGACCGTACCGGGGTTGCAGTCATCGTCGACGCCGTTGCATACGTCGGCCGCACCGGGGTGCACGTTGGGGTTCGCGTCGTTGCAGTCGTTGCAGCCGAGCAGCCCCGACGCGAGGACGTTGCCCCCGCAGCTGCTGCACGCGATGAACTTGTCCTTGTCGGTGTCGAGCTCGTTGAGGCCGTTGTCGGTCAGGCTGCCGTTGCAGTCGTCGTCGATGCCGTTGCAGATCTCGTTGCTCGGCCCCACGAAGTCCGAGCAGACGAAGAAGCGGTCGTCGCTCGTGGCCTGCGCACCGTAGGCGGGCGACGAGGTCTGCGAGTGATCGCAGCCGATGACCATCCCGATCTTGCAAGGCGCGGTGCCGATGCCGCACGCCTTGCCCTTGTCCTGGAGGTTCACGCCGGCCTTGTCGTCGTACGAGCCGTTGCAGTCGTCATCGATGAGCGTCGCGCTGCAGCTCTGCGGGTGGGGTTGCGGCGCGCCATAGCAGTGCGCGCCGATCGTGATCGTCGACGAGCCGGTGTCGGTGGCGCAGGCGATCCGGCTCCCGAGGTTGATGGTGCTCTTCGGGTTGGACGACGAGCACACGCACAGGCCGGTCCCGAGCGCGCACGCACCGACGTTGCTGTCCGTGCACGTGGCCTGCGAGGTCCCGCTCGTGCCCAGCAGGGCTGCGCCTGTCGCGTCGGGGTTGCCTTCATCCTTGTCGCCGTCGCAGTCGTCGTCGACGCCGTTGCAGAGCTCCACGGCGAACGCGTGGATGTTGGGGTTGGTGTCGTCGCAGTCGCCATCCAGCGGCAGGTATCCGTCGCCGTCCTTGTCCTGACCGTTGCACAGCGTGTCGAAGCCCTGGCACTTCTGATCGACGCCGTCGCCGCACTTGTCGGGTGCCTGCGGATAGACGGTGGGATCGTTGTCGTTGCAGTCGAAGAGTCCGGTGTCGCCGCACGAGCCGTCCTTCGCATAGCCATCGCCGTCGGCGTCGCACGCGGAGCTGGGGCACCCCTGGAAGGCGACCTGATTGCAGTCGGCATCGCCGACGGTGTAGCCCGACACGGCCACCTTCTTCGGCAGCGTTGCGTCGGTCTGCGATCCCGTGGGGCTGTAGACCCTGCGGCACATGCCCTTCAGCGCCGCGACGACCTTGCCGTTCTGGTTGAGCCCGCCCTCGGAGTTGCCGGCGCCCGCGGTCGCGCCGGGGTGCACACCCGAGTCGTAGTCGTTGCAATCGAGCATGCCCGGATGCGTGTCGTTCGCGTCGGGGCAGCTGGCCACAGCGTCGAGGCGCTGAAAGCCATCGCCATCGAGATCGCAGGGAACGCAGCCGGAGTCGATCACCGGCACGCCGTTCACCACCGTGCAGCTGTCGTTCTTGTTGTTGCCACAGATCTCGGGGGCGCCCGGGTGGACGGTCGGATCGTGGTCGTCGCAGTCCTGGTCGGCCGGGTACGAGTCGCAATCGGCATCGATGAAGCACTTGGTGTCGTTGGACGGATCATTGGGACCCTGGCCCAGACAGGCCTCGTCGATGCCGTCGCCGCAGCGCGACCTGGGACACAGCAGCGGGTCACCCGCGTAGTCCTTGGTTGCGTCGACGGTGTCCTTCTTGCCGAGGTTGTAGCCGCAGCAGTTCGGCGGATCGGGAAAGGGATCCATCGCGTTCGGCTTGTGCCGAGCGGGGTCGTTGTCGTCGCAGTCGTCGCCGCGGGGGTCGCCGTCCTTGTCGTTGTCGACGCACGGCTCGTCGCCTGGGCCATTGCAGTCCTCGTCATAGCCGTCGCCGCAGAGCTCGTTGGCGAACGGGTTGATGCTGGCGGCGCTCAGCATGAGCGGCTTGCCGCTCTCGGCGACCGGGTTGTTCACCTTGTCGTTGCAGTCGAGGAGCTCGGCCGAGCTCGCGTAGAGCTCCGCGGCCGCCGGCACGTGGGCACGAAAGTCGGTGGCGTCGGGCCAGAGATCGCCGTCCGCGTCGTCGCCGCTCGGCACCGTGAGGAGGCGCGCGGAGATGGTCGTGGGCCCGTGTACCTCGTAGCGCCCTCCCCAGAAGAGCTGAGTCGCACCGGGCGCGGGCTTGCCGTTCGCGACCTCGCCGATGACCCCGACGAGGAGGATGGTGTACTTCCCGCCGCTCGACAGCTTGACCGCGATCTTGAGCGTCTCACGGGTGAGGTCGCGTGCGCCGGTCTTGCTCTTCTCGCCCGGTGCCAGCGTCGGGAGGAAGCCCGAATGGAAGATGATCTGCTGCGACGCGTCGTCGCGAACGTAAAGGTCCGCCTTCTCCACGTCCGCATCGGCCGTGATCTTGAGGAGCAGCGACGGCGACTTGTTGCAGCCCGCAAGTGGGGCAACCGCGCCGACCGCCCCGATGGCGAGGACTGCGAGCACGCACGCGATGCGCGCCCGCCACCCATCTCGCGCAACGAGCCGCCGCGCCTGCTTCGAACATGTCGTCATCGGTCAGCTGCCCCTGTCCTCACTATACCCCGTCCTTGACGCTCGAAAGAAGCGTCCATTATAGTCGCCGCCCCCTGTAGAGGTGCGGGCGCACCCGCCTGTGGTCGTCTGCTGTTCACGAAGCCGACCGTCGGGCAACCCGCGGTCTTCCGGTTCGTCCAACTCCCCCGCGAGCTCTATCCTTTTTCACCGAGGCCCCAGTGCAAGGAACGCAGTGCCTGTTTCCGAATACCCCGTCGCGCCTGCGTCGGGCGGCCGTCGTTGCCTGCCTCTCCCTCGGCCTGTCCCTCGCCTCGTCGGGGTCCGCTCACGCGCAGTTCGGCGGCGGGCGTCCCGGTGGTAGCCAGCCCGGGCTCGGCGGACCATCGGGTCAGCCCGGCCCCACCGAGCAGAAGGAGGGTCCCGCCGAGACGGCGCCCGGTGACAACGCCGACAGCCCGGCGCTGCAGCCGCTCCAGCCGCTCCCCGCATGGCCGCAGCAGAAGGAAGTGGCGACGCAGTTCTTCCAGCTCAACGGCTACCTGCGCGCGCGCTCGTACCTTTTCCACAATTTGAACCTCGGCCGCTACGAGGGCACGTCCGGCCCGAAGTCGCCGTTCTTCATCCCGTACAGCGAGTACGGCCAGTCGGGCAACCTCGCCGACAACGGCAACCCCGCGAGCTGCGCCCAGCGCAACAACAAAAATTGCCGCACGTCGAACCTCACATCGGCCGACATGCGCTTGCGCCTCGAGCCCACCATCAACGTGAGCGAGTGGGTGCGCGTGAAGGCGCAGATCGACGTCTTCGACAACCTCGTCCTCGGCTCCACGCCGCAGTCCTTCGCGGTCAACGGCGCCTCCTCCACGGGCGCGCTCACGTCGGCGTACGGTCAGACAGTCTCACAGCAGGCGCCGGAGTCCGGCCAGAACGCGGTCTTCTCGTCGATCCGTGCGAAGCGGGCCTGGGCCGAGGTCCGCACGCCGTGGGCGGAGCTGCGCTTCGGCCGCATGCCGTCGCAGTGGGGCATGGGCATGCTCATGAACAACGGCGATTGCCTCGACTGCGACTACGGCGTCAACGCCGATCGCGTCATGGTTGCCACCAAGCTGTGGGGCCACTTCTTCGCGTTCATGTGGGACTGGGTCGCGAGCGGTCCGACGACGCAGCTCCTCAACGCGCAGCAGGGGCAGGGCGTGTTCTACAGCGCCGACACGCTCGACAACGTCTCGCAGTGGTCGCTCGTCATGGGCAAGCAGGACAAGCCGGAGGAGCTGAAGGAGAAGGTCGACAAGGGCCGCGTCGTCGTGAACTACGGCGGCTGGTTCACCTACCGGCAGCAGAACTGGGCGCAGAAGACCAACATCACGGCGGACACGTCGCAGACCTACCAGTCACTGCAGGACAACCTGTCGCCGCGTCACGCGAAGGCTTTCATCGGCGATCTGTGGCTGCGCACCAACTGGAAGAAGCTGCACCTCGAGCTCGAGGGCGCGCTCATCGCGGGCACCATCGGCAACCTCGCCGACCAGTACCTCAACGTGAAGGGCTCGACGAGGCTCCTCTCCGGCGGAATGGCCCTCAAGGGCGATTACAAGCTCCTCCACGACGCGCTCAAGATCTACCTCGAGATCGGCTACGCGTCCGGTGACTCGAACGAGGACCCGAACGCCCAGCTCAACTACAACTTTGCGAGCCCGGCACCGACGGACAACCGCATGCATCACTTCGCGTTCGACCCCGACTACCACGTCGACCTCATCCTCTTCCGCCGCATCCTCGGCACCGTCAACAACGCCGCGTACTACAAGGCTGGCGTGTCCTACGACGTGCTGGACAACTTCACCGCGCGCGCCGACGTCATGTATGCGATGGCCGCGAACCCCATCGCGTACCCCGGCAACTCCTACAACCTGGGCGTCGAGATCGACGGCTCGCTGACGTACCGCAACGAGGCCGACGGCTTCTACGCCGGCCTGAGCTACGGCGTGCTGTTCCCGTTCGAGGGGCTCGCCATCCCGTCGAGCATCTACGGCTCGCAGTTCGCTCACGGCGCGCACACGGCCCAGACCTTCCAGGGTCGCGTCGCCGTGAAGTTCTAGCGGGGCGTCCAACCGGATTGCGCTCTGCAGGCTGTAGCCGAGCTTGTCGCGCAACAGCGTCGCGACCTTTCGAGGGCTGATTCGATATCTCTGCGCGAAGAGCTCGATGGAGAGCGTCCGCGTGCTCTTGCAGGTCCAACCCAATGGCGACTCCGGATCGCCGCGGGTCACCGGCTCGACGAGCGCCTCGAGCGCAGGCAAAAACTCTGGCTGCTGGTCCTCGAGCCGAGGTCGTCCCCCGCCGGGCCGGCGAACACGCACGACATCGTCGACGCTGACACCGGCGCGCACTGTGCCGATCGTCAGGCCCGTCGCACGCGCCACGGCAGCGACACCGCCATGGCCGATGCTGTCCGCCTCCGTGCCGGCCCACGAGCGCGTGGTGTGCTCGTCCATGACGTCACGAAGCAGTCCGAACTTCGCGCGACCAGCCACAAGAGCCATCGCGGAGGCCGAGCGGCCACGGATCTCGACGCGGCGATTCGAAGCGGCACGGCCATGTCACGAGCAGGCTGCGTCGGAGGCCGCAATTGAGCAAAAGGCTGCTGCGTGTTTCCGTCGTCGCGCCTCGACCGAGCTGCACGGCTCGTCCTGCTCTCGCGGTAAAGCTCTTCGGCGTCTTCGTCCTGTCGGATTCTTTTCGACCGATGAGTGACGCTGCGAGCGAAGCAGAAACGTGATCGACGATGAGGGCGAGGGCGTAGTCCCGCACGCCGGGTCGGGCGCGACGCTCGGGTGGCCGTCAGGTGGCGGTGACGAGCTTGCCTTGCGGGTCGTCGTGCGCGGCGTGATGACTGGCTTCCTTCCTCGCGTGGAGTCGCCCGAGGA
>JAYTLP010000430.1:0-3991 GCA_043729375.1 Myxococcales bacterium | reverse complement strand
CTCGCGCGTGGTTATGCAACCACTTATCGAAGCTACCCCTCGATCCAGACGCGCTTCATCACGTCGCCGCCCTGGATCTTGTCCACGACCTCGAGGCCCGAGAGGACCTTGCCGAAGACCGTGTGCTTGCGGTCGAGGTGCGGCGTCGCGACGTGGCAGATGAAGAACTGCGAGCCGCCCGAGTCCGGCGCGTTGGTCTTGGCCATCGAGAGCGAGCCACGCTCGTGCTTCTGCCTGGTGCCCTTGGTCTCGCACTCGATCGTGAAGCCCGGGCCGGACTGGCCCCAGCGACTCTTCTCGTCCTCGTGGCGTGACAGTGGATCGCCGCCCTGCACCATGAAGTCGGGGATGACTCGGTGGAAGCGCAGGCCGTCGTAATAGGGCTTCTTCTCCTTTTTGCCGGTCTTGGGGTCGGTCCACTCCTTCGTGCCATTCGCGAGGCCGACGAAGTTGGCGACCGTGCCGGGCGCGTCGTCTTCGAAGAGCTCGAGGACGATCTCGCCCTTGTCGGTCTCGATGTGTGCCTTCTTCATGTGAAGCTCCTGTCTGAGGGTTTGGCGGGCAGCCTATCTGCGGGCGCGGCCCGGACGATAGTCGGATTCGTCGGCGGGTGGATCGGTGGGTGGCGCACCGCCGCGGTGCAGCGCCTCCTTGAGCAGCGTGACGGCGCGCGCGTGCAGGCGCGAAGCCCACGACTTCGAGAGCCCGAGCTCCGCGCCGGCATCGAGCAGCGAGCGATCCTCGAAGTAATACAGCTCGAGGAGGCGCCGCTCCTTGTCGGGCAAGCTTGCAAGCGCCTCGCGCACGATGCGGCGCTGCTGCTCCTCTTCGACGAGCTGTGAAGACAGCGGCGCGCCATCGACAGGCTCCTCGGTCAACGAGTCGAGCGCCATCACGAAGATGGTGGCGACGCCACCGAGTGCCTCCGCGATCGACCGCACCTCGTCCTCGAGGCTGTCCTGGCCGTCGCCACCCTCGCGGTCGGACAGGTTCTGCAGGTACGCGTTGGCGCGCTCCTCTGCGCGGTGCTTCGCGTACTCGCCACGCGGGAGCCAGCCCATGCCGCGCAGCCCATCGTAGATGGCGCCGCGGATGCGGTAGTAGCTGAACGTAGAGAACGCGGTGCCGTGCATCGGGTCGTAGCGATCGGCCGCCTCGATGAGGCCCTGCGTGCCGTAGCCGACGAGGTCCTCGAAGTCGATCTCCCGCGGGAGCTGCTCCTTCACCTTGGCAGCGATGGACCGCACGAAGGCGATGTGCCCCTCGACGAGGCGTTGACGCTCCGCAGGGCTGTTGGGCACGCGACGCGAACGTAGCCGAAAGTCGACAAGCGGCACAAGCCCGCGGGACCCAAAGCCACGGATTGCGTGCGCTGGTGCTACAACCGCGCCCATGGGCAACGAAGGCTTCGGCGTCGAGATCGTCAACGTCGAGAAGCGTTACGGCGACGTGCCCGTGCTGCGCGGTGTGTCCATGTCGGTGGCAGAAGGTGAGCTCCTCGTCATCACCGGACGCTCGGGCTCCGGCAAGTCGACTCTGCTCCAGCTCGTGGGTGGGCTCGACCGGAAGTTCACGGGGAGCATCCGGATCGGCGGCACGTCCCTCGCCGAGCTCCACGACCGCGGCCTTGCCCGTCTGCGCGCGAGTCGGCTCGGCTTCGTGTTCCAGGCCTTTCACCTCCTCGATCACCTCACCGTGCGCGAGAACGTGCGGCTGCCCGCGTACTTCGCAGGCTCCGGGGCAACGCTCGACGACGCGGGTCGTATTGCCGCCGACGAGGCGCTCGCACGCGTCGACATGAGTCACTTCGCGGATGCACGACCGTCGGCGCTGTCGGGCGGACAGCGCCAGCGCGTGGCCATCGCGCGGGCGCTTCACGGCCGGCCTCGCTTGCTCCTGTGCGACGAGCCAACCGGCAACCTCGATGCGGAGACCGGCGACGCCGTCATCGCGCTGTTCTCGGAGCTCCACGCGGCCGGCATGACGGTCGTCATCGTGACCCACGAGGACCGTGTGGCGCGGGTCGCCACGCGCGTCGTCCGCCTCGCCGACGGAAAAGTGGTGGCAGCGTGAGCCTCTCGTGTCTCCTCGGCCTCCTGCGGCTCCAGCTCCGGCGCGGGAGGCGCAGCTTCGTGCTCTCGGCGGCGGGCGTCGCCATCGGCATCGCGTCGCTGTGCTTCTTCCTCGCGCTCTCGCACGGCGTGCAAGGCGTCGTCCTCGGCAAGGTATTCCCCGTGGGGCAGCTCGAGATCGTGCCGCGCAAGGCGAGCGTGGGGCCGCTGGGATCGCTGGGCTTCGGTGGCCCCACACCGCTGGACGATCGCTTCGTCGACGCACTTCGCCAGCGCACCGAGGTGAAGACGGTCTTCCGCCGCATGAAGCTCGCGTTCCCCGCGCGCGCGTGGGGTGGGCAGCAGCTCGTCGGTCGCGAGGTGCACGCGGAGCTGGTAGCCGAGGGACTCGACCCGTCGGCGACGGCAGCCGAGGACTTCGCGCCCATCCCGTTCTCGGGGCCGGGCGGCACGCAGAAGGCCTGCAATGCAGACGCGGAGTGCGCTGCGCCCGAGTACTGCCCCTGGGACACGCACCGGTGCGAGCCACCGGTGCCCACGGTCATCTCGCCGTTCCTCGTCGAGATCTACAACAGCACGATCGCGAAGAGTCACAACTTGCCGCAGCTCGGCCCGGCGCTGCTCTCGCGCTTTCGCGGGCTGCAGTTCACGGTCGAGCTCGGGCGCTCGTTCCTCGGGCAGGGCGGCGGGCTCCTCGGCGCAGCGATGGGCGGTACCGGCCCGATGATGGCCGAGCCCCACCAGCGTCGCATGATGCTGGTGGGCGTGAGCCGAGCAGCGTCCCCGCTCGCGCTGTCGATCCCCATCGACTACGTGCGCGCATGGAACGAGCAGTACGTGGGCAAGGCAGCTGCCGGCGAGCTATCGTCGGTGGTCGCGGTGCTGAAGGAAGGCGAGCGCACCGCTGGTATAGCGGCCTTCGTGCGCGAGCGCGGCTACGACCTCGCCGACTCGGGCGCGGAGCAGGCGGGGCTCGCCATCACGCTCATGACCGCGCTGTTCGCGCTGGTGTCGCTCGCGATCCTGCTCGTCGCCACGATGAACATCGCGCACAGCTTCCTGCGCGCGGTCGCCGAGCGGCGTCGCGAGCTCGGCCTCTTGCGCGCGCTCGGGGCGACGGGGCGGGACCTCGCCGCGTTGCTGCTTGCGGAGGCCTCGGTGCTCGGGCTGTGCGGCGGCCTGGCAGGCCTCGTCACCGCACGCGTCGCGGCGATCGTCGTGGACGTGTGCGCACGCCGCTTCGTCCCGGACTTTCCTTTCAAGCCGGAGACGTTCTTCGCGTTCGACTGGCGCGTCGTGGCCATCGGCCTCTCCGCGTCGATCCTCGCGTGCCTCGTCGGTGCGCTGCTTCCCGCCCGCATGGCCGCGCGCGTGGATCCGGCCGCGGCGCTCGCGGGCAGCTGACTAGGTCGTCGGCTCGGCGTTGCCGCGGTGGCAGGTGTTGCAGCCTACGGCGTGCTTCTCCGCGCCGGGCCAGCCCTTCATCCACTTCGCGTTGATGTCCTCGGTCATCTTCATCATCTGGCGCGCGATCTTCTTGTGCTCGGTGTCGGCGGCCATGTCGGGCACGTCGTGGCAGAAGTCGCACTCGACGCCGAGCGCCTTCGCCTGCGCCTTCATGATCACCTTGATCTGCTCCCTCGTCGTGGTCTTCGGGAGCACCTGCAGGTTCTTGAGCGGCGCGGGGTCGGCAACCGCTGTGCGGCAGTACAGCGCGCACAGCAGGAGGACGAACCTGAACGGACGTAGCGTGGGACCCATGCGTTCGGTTTTACCATGGCAATTGTGTATCGTTCGACCATGGAGCGCCTGCACCGCATTGCGTTCCTTCTCACCGTCGCCACGGTCGGCTTCGGTGGCTGCGGCGTCGACCTCGAGCATGGGCTCGACGAACGCCAGGCGAATCAGATCGCGACACT
>JAYTLP010000429.1:0-3217 GCA_043729375.1 Myxococcales bacterium | reverse complement strand
GGTCGTCGATGGTGGCAGGGCGACCCGCGGGCAGCTCGGGCGTGGGCGCGGCGCCATGGACCTTGGCTGCGGCGGCGTCGATCGCGCGCCTTTGCACCGCGAGCTCCGCGGGGCCGATGCCCTCGGCGTTGCGTCTCAGCACCGTCGCGCGCTCGTCGAGCTCGGCGCGAGCCTCGCGTAGCGTGGCCACGGCAGCGTCGTGCGCGCCGCGTCGCGCCTCCGCCAGCGCCACCCGGGCTTCCTCTGCGCGGCTCTCGGCAAGCGCGCGCTGCGTCTCCGCAGCGGAGGCGAGCTCCTCGGCTCTGGCGCGGGCCTCGGCCAGGCGGCTGCGCTCCGCTTCGAGGTTCTGCAGGAGCTGCTCGAGCCCGCGTGGGCCGTCGCCCGAGATGCTTTGCGCGCGATCGACGACCGCCGAGTCGAGGCCGAGCCGACGTGCCACCGCGAGGGCGGCCGACGCACCCGGGATACCGAGCGTGAGCGTGAAGGTGGGAGCGAGCTTGTCGACGTCGAAGCCCACGGACGCATTCACGAAGCGCGAGTCCGAGGTAGGCAGCAGGCGAAGGCGATCGTAGTGCGTGGTGGCGATGACCATCGCGCCGCGCTCCACGAGCCCCTCCAGCACGGCCTGCGCCAGTGCCGCGCCCTCGCCCGGATCGGTGCCACCTGCGATCTCGTCCAGCAGCACGAGGGTGCCCGGGCGCGCGGCGGCGAGGAACTCGATCAGCCGCGCGACGTGGCCGGAGAAGGTGGACAGGTTCTGCTCGAGGTTCTGCGCATCACCCACGTCGCACACGACGCTGTCGATCGGCGGCACGCGTGACCCCTCCTGCGCGGGCAGGTGCAGCCCGCAACGCGTCATCCAGACGAGCAGCCCGGCGATCTTGAGCGCGACGGTCTTGCCGCCGGCATTCGGACCCGAGACGACGAGCGCCTGACCGTCCCCCACGATGATGTCGTTGGGGACGCACGTGCGACCGGACAGCACCATGAGCGGGTGACGCGCGCGACGAAGGTCGAGCGCCTCGCCCGCCTCCGCGAGGTCCGGCGGCGTGGCATGCAGGTCGTCGGCGAGCCGCGCGCAGGCGCCGACCAGATCGAGGTGCGCGAGCACGTCGAGGTTGACGAGAATAGAGCTCATCTGTGCCTGCACTTCGGCCGACAGCGCGACCAGGATGCGCCGCTCTTCCTCCGCGACCTCCCACTCCGCCAGCTTCTTGCGGTTGTTCAGCTCGACCACGGCCTCGGGCTCGACGAAGACCGTCTGCCCCGACTGCGAGGAGCCGTGGACGATGCCCTTCACCTTGGCGCGACCCTCCACGCGAATCGGCAGGACGTAACGATCGTCCCGCTGCGTGAAGTAGCGCTCCTGGAGATGTGGCGCCACGTCGGAGGCGTCGAGCAGGCGTTCCAGTGCGCGCTCGAGCTCCTCGCGGATGGCGCGCGCGCGCCTTCGCAAGCTGCCGAGCGCGGCAGAGGCGCCGTCGGCGATGCGCGGACCGGCGGGTCCCCCTTCTTCCGATTCGCCGCGCACGAACGCGCGCTCCAGCATGTCCGCGAGCTCGTCGAGATCGGAGATGAGCGCTGCACGCCCCGCGAGCGTGGGGCGACCTTCGCGATGACGGACCAGGTGCTTGCGGAGCGCCGCGCCGGCACGCAGCGTGGTTGCCACGTCGACGAGCGCGGCGGCCTCGAGCGCGCCGCCTTTGTCACTGCGACGGAGCGACTCCTCGAGATCCCGCACGCCATCCAGCACCATGGGCTGCGCAGCGTCGTGGAGCGCGCGTGCCTCGCTCACTTCGCGCTGACGGTGCAGGGCCGCCGATCGATCGGCGAAGGGCTGGAGCGCGTCGCACAGCGCTTCGCCGCGACGTGTGCGCGCGCGACGGGTCAGCTCTGCGAGGAGCGCCGGCCAGCCGAGCTCGGCCAGTGTCGAATCCGTGGCGGGCATGCTCAGCGGTGCTTTTGGGGCTTCTTGGCCGCCGGCGTCATGGCGAGCGCCAGTCCCTTGCGCGCGCGCTTGTCGGCAGGGCGCTGCTCGAGCACCTGGCGGTATTCCTCGGTCGCCTGCTCGCGCTTGCCGGTGAGGTAGTAGCTCTCAGCGCGCACCGTGCGTGCGAGCGCGTCGTCGGGCTCCAGCTCCAGCGCACTGGTGGCGTCGGCGATCGCGGACGTGTACTTGCGGCGCGAGAGCGAGCGATCGGCGCGCAGCGCGAGGGTGCGACCGAGCCGCGCCTTGGACCAGTCGTCGTCGGGCCTGAGCGCCATGAGCGTGCGGAAGGCGTCCTCGGCTTCCTCGAGGCGCTGCTTCCTGAGCGCCAGCGTGCCGCGTCGACCCAGCGCGGCGCCGATGCGGGTGCGCAGCTCGGTCGCAGCGGGGTTGGCCGGGCTCGCCTTGTCGATCCGATCGAGCAGCTCCTTCAGGTTGTCGCCGGGTGGCGCGACGATGCGTCCCCCATCGGCGCAGCGCCGCGCCCATTCGAGCAGCCCGCGCACCTCGGCCTCCGTGAGCTTGGCATCCTCTGGCTTCGCGACCGGGTTCGTGGGCGTCGGGTCGGGGTCGGCATGTGCGGGTTCGGTGGCGACGGGGTTTGGTGTCGTCTTGGGCTCGACGACGCCGACCACCGGCTTCGGCGTGGGCGTGGGCTTGTGGTTGAGGAAGCCGTAGGCGAGATAGCCACCCCCGCCGAGGAAGGCGAGCCCGGCCAGGACCCCGAGCACCGAGCCGAGCGCGCTCGGGCGTGAGAGGGGCGGCGAGGGCGAATGCACCTGCTTCTGCGGCGCACCTCGTGTGCCGGGCTCCAGTTGCTCCGCGATGCCACCGACGGACGGGAGGGCGACGGGGCGGGCCCCGGGCAGCGTGTTGCCGGGCGCCATCGGCACGCTGTGCCTGCCCGTTTGCGACCCGAAGAAGCTCTCCATCCCGGTGCGCGAGCCCTCGTCGCTCCACGCGCCTTCGTCGCCGGTGCGAATGCCGAGCACGGCGGCCACGGCGGAGCCGCGGCCTCGCAGGCACTTGTTCAGCTCGTATTCGAGCTGCGCCATCGTCTGCGGACGGGCCGCGGGGTCACGCTCGAGCGCCGCCATGATCACGCGCTCGAGCGGCTCGGGCACCGATGGATTGCGGTCGCGCAGCGGCTCGGGTGGCTGCGTCGCCTTCTTCGCGAGGATGTCCATCACGCTCGTGCCCGAGTGCGGCGGCTCGCCGGCGAGCATCTCG
>JAYTLP010000428.1:0-10749 GCA_043729375.1 Myxococcales bacterium | reverse complement strand
TTCAACGTCCGCGGCGAGCCGATCGTGAACACGCCCGAGCAGGCGCTCAACTGCTTTTTGCACACGAAGATGGACGCGCTCGTCCTCGGCGATTGCGTGGTCCTGAAGGAAAAGCAGACCAAGCAGGCCGTGAAGAAGGATACGAAGGCCTACCTCTCTCAGTTCGCGCTCGACTGACCATGAAGCTCTACGCAGAGATCGACAAGAACCCTTCGCGCGCCGAGCAGATCAAGGCCGGAGTCGCGATCCTGATCGGGTTCGGCGTGCTCGGCGCGCTCCAGTATTTCCTGCGCCACCGGGTGACCGCCGCCGAGGTCCTGTGGACGATCGGCGGCGTGGGCTTCGTGGCGAGCCTGGTGCCGGGGCTCGGCCGCCTGCTGCACATCGGCTGGATGGGGCTCGGCATCACCATCGGCATCTTCACCCAGCCGGTCGTCATCGGCGTCGCCTACGTTCTGCTCTTCATCCCCATCGGCGCCGTGTTCCGGGTGATGGGACGGGACCTGATGAAGCGGAAGATGGCGGCCAAGAGCGAGTCGTACTGGGAAGAGTGCGACGAGCCCGAAGACCCGGGCGCATACTTCAAGCAGTACTAGGAAGAAGCGAGGCGCCATGGCCACCACGAAGCAAGAGAAGACGTCCGCCTCCTTCAAGGAAGCCTCGAAGAAGAAGCGCTCCGCGCTCGGGAACTGGTTCGGCTTCTTCTCGTCGAGCAAGAAGTGGTGGCTCATGCCGATGATCGCGGTGCTGCTCGTGCTCGCGCTGCTCTTCGTGCTGTCCGGCACCGTCGCCGCGCCGTTCATCTACACGCTCTTCTGACCTACTTCGCGGGGGCCTCGAGCTTCGCGACCTCCTCGTAGATCCGCGCGGCGATGAGCGCGTTGCCCGCCCCGTTAGGGTGCCGAGGATCGCAGTAGAGTTTCTCGCCGTCGCGGCCCTTGAAGACATCGTGGATGTCGAAGAAGCGAGCGCCGAGGCGCTCGCGGAGTGCGCTGACCGCGGGCGCCGCGATCGCCTCGCAGCGCTTGTACTCGTCGGGCGCCATGCGCAGGCGGAAGCGCTCCTCGTCCGCCGCGAGCGTTCGCAGCCGGTAATGGTCCTCGTAGGCCAGGATGGGCTGGAAGAAGAACCAGCTCGGGACGCCCTGCTCCTCGGCGAGTGCCTTGATCATGCCGAGCGTGGTGAAGTACCGCCGGGCGACGACGTCCCAGTTGTCGGCCGCGTAGGGCAGGTTCTGCGGGGGCTGCGCGAACGACTTCATGAGGTCGTCCATCTTCGTGAGGCGCAGCAGCGTGAGGGGCAGCAACGTGCCGGCAGACTCGCCGCCCTGGATGTCACCGAGCAGGCTCGTCTTGAAGGAGCGCTTCTCCCAGGGCGAGGAGCCCACCTCGTCGAGCGTTCCCGGGAACGGGACCTCGGTCGCGCCGTCGTAGCTGAGGATGGCGTCGGGCCGGTGCCCGGCCTGGAGCGTCTCGACGAGCAGCAGTAGCTCCTGCGTCGAGGTGAAGGCCGCCTGCCCCATGTTGACGACGCGGTACTGCGAGTGGTGCTCCTCGAGCAGCTTGTTGAGGTGCGCGGGGATCGTCTCGTCACCGAGCGCGCCCAGCCCCTGAACGGTGGAGCCCCCCACCATCCAGATCTTCTTGAACGGCGACGGCCCATCGAAGCGGAGCTTCCGCGAATCGAGCCGGAATCCGAAGCTGTCGAAGTCGTACGCCGCGCTCTTCGCGCGGGCGGGATTCGCCGTGTAGAGATTGATGAATCGATAGTCGACCTTCGCTCCGAAGTCGGGAAGGTAGGCATCGGGCGGGTAGTCGGCGGCGGCCGCGGCAGCCGCCGCCTTCAGCTTGAAATGAAGGACGACGCGCGCGCCGATCTCGAGGATCGCGAAGAGCACGAAGGTGACCACGAGCATCCGCACGAAGGCCTGGCCTCGCGTCACGGGCGGGCTGTCGTCGTCGCTTCCCTCGGGCTCCTCGGTGCGGTCTTCCTCACCGTTCGGTTCGTTCGGCGTGCTCGGCGCGGGCATGGCGCGGGCGTTCTACCGCAGGGTGCCGCAATCCGAAAGCTGTGCTACGTGCGGCCCGTGGCAGCTTTGCACACGCGGGCCTGGGGATACCTCGGGCAGCGCAAGAAGTACTGGTTGCTCCCGCTGGTCATCGTGATCGTCGTCTTCGGCACGCTCGTCTACGTGGCCCGTCAGAGCGCGAGCGGTCCCTTCAACTACACGTTCTGAGCGCCGTGCCCGCCTCCCGGAACGGCGCCTCACGCACCTCGCGGATCGTCAGGTTCGTCCTGCGCTGGACGATCGTCGCGATCGTCGTCCTCGCCGTGCTCGAGGCGATGTGCCACGTCGTGCTGCTCTCGAACGACTCCCTGCCGGTCGACTTCGCGCCCGACCCGCACATGGCATACCGCATGGTGCCTGGCCGCGGCGTCTCCTCGCTCGGCGTGACCTTCGAGATCAACGCGCTCGGCCTCCGCGGCCCCGAGGTCGTGAAGCCCAAACCGCCGGGCGTGTTCCGAATCCTCGTGCTCGGCGACTCCGTCACGCTCGGCTACGGCGTACCCGAGGAGGCGAGCTACCCCCGCGTGCTCGAGCAGCTCGCCCGCGGCGGGCGCGTCGAGGTGATCAACGCGGGCACCTCGGGACACCACACGATCGACCAGGTCGGGTTTCTCGAGCACTACGGGCTCGCGCTCGAGCCCGACCTCGTGGTGACGGGATTCACGTACAGCGACCTCGAGCCGCCGCTCAAGCTCGTGATCCGGGACGGCGTCGGCTATGACGCGACCGAGAACGTGGCGTTCATCCCGCCGTGGGTGAAGAAGACGCTCCGCCACTCCCGGCTCTACCTCGCGATCGGGCGCGCGCGCTGGGCCATGGCCAACCGCACGCCGGACGCCGCCAGCGACCCGAAGGCGCGGGACGAGATCTTCCTCGCGAAGTGGCCGGAGCAGCAGGGGCCCGTCAATCGCCTCGTGGCGGTCTGCGACGAGCACCGGTTGCCGCTCGTGATTGCCTATCTCCCGGCGCAGGCCGAGGTGGCCCGCGGCGTCGAATATCCCGCGCTCATCGAGCGCCTCGCCGCGCTCGGGCGGCCGAACGTCCACTTCGTTAACACCGTTCCCCGGTTTGCCGCCGAGAACAGCCCAGGGTCGCTCTTTCTGCCGTTCGACCCGGTGCACCCCAATTCGCGCGGTCATCGCGTCATGGCGCGCACGCTGGCCGACGATGCGTTTCTCGCGAAGGCCCTGCCCGCCGGCGCCACATTCGCCCCGCCGTAGGGCGCGGCTTCAGCGGATCGCGCGCGCCACTTCCTCGATCTGCTCGACGTAGCGGGCCGCCGCGCGCTCGATCGAGTGGAACTCGACGGCCCACGTTCGCCCGCGCTCTCCGCGCTCCCTCCGCGCCTCGGGGTCGCGATAAAGCTCGCCGAGCGTGCTCGCGATCTCGGCGGGCGTTCGCGGCGAAAGGATCGGGTGCCAGGGGTACAGCTGCTTCATCACCGCCTCGTCCACGTGGCAGAGGACCGGCTTGCCCATCGATAGGCCCTCCACCACGACGCTGCCGAACCAGCCGATCCCGAACTCGTCGGCCACGACGTCCGCTGCCGCATAGAACGGGATGATGGCCGTACGGTCGAAACCGCGGTCGTGAGGGCCCTTGAGCCACACGACGTGCTCCTCGATACCGAGCCTGCGGACGAGATCCTTCGCCAGCTGGAGGTCGGGAGAATACGAATGATCGATGAGCACGAGCGCCGGCTTCGCGCCGCGGTTCTCGCGCACGAACCGGGCAAAGCCCTCGATGAGGCGGTCGTTGCCTTTCCAGTTCCCCGCCTCGACGAACTCTGGCGCCTGGTTGAACATCATCCGCGACGGATGGAAGACGACGAAGTCGTGGCCGTCCACCATGCGGCGCACGTTGAGGTCGGTGCTCTCTCGGGCCACGGGATCGGGCCGGTACAGCTCCGTATCCAGCATGATCGGGAAGTACTTCGGGAGCACCCGCTCGGTGGGGATGCGGAGCCGCTCGGCGGCCAGTACGAACGGCGAGAACGGCTGCGTCCACAGCTGGTCCACGGCCTTGATTCCCCGTCGCTGCCAGAACCCACCGAGCAGCGCGGCGCCCTTGCGCAGCACGCCCGAGGGCGGCAGGTGGAAGAAGCGCAGCGGGAAGGGCGACATCGTCAGGTCCCAGCCCGTGACATAGAAGATGAACTGCGTGCTGACGAAGGGAGCGAGCCGCACGCCGCCCCCGCTCACCATCACGACGTCGAACTTCTCGAGCTCGCGAACGAGCGGCGAGCGGCCCGGCCAGAACCGCGAGGCCATCGAGTGATAGGGGCCCTTGTGGATCCACGAGGGATAGTTGTCCCTGAGCTCGGGGTTTTCGCTCTCCGGGAACTGCATCCAGTCGGCATCGCTGTCGATGAACAGGTGCGCGTCGATGGCCGAGGCGCGGCGCACCGCGCGCGCGATGGCGAAGAAGTTGTTGCAGGTGTTTCCGTAGAACGCGATCCGCACGGCGTGACCCTATTCCAGGAGCGGCGGTCCGTCACGGACAGGCGAAGCTGACGGTCCCGATCCAGGCACCGAGCAGGGCCGTTCCCTGCGTGTCCACGACGCGGCTCGCGAGCGGAGGCATCCGCCAGACGTCGAGCGCCTGCGGCCGCCGTACGAGGAGGCTGCGCGTCGGCTCCCCGGGAGCGAGCAGGCGCGCATCGGCGATGGCCATGGATCCGCGCTCGGGGACCACGTTGCACGTCTTCGTCGCGGCGAGCGGCGTCGTGAAGCGCAGGTCCATCGCCGTTCCGGAGCCACCACCAGGACGGTGACAGCCGGAGCAGCTGACGTGGAGGTACGCGCGCGCCCGCGACTCGGTGGTTGCAGCGCCGTCGAGCGCCGGCAACGCCGCACCACGCGGCGGAGGCACGGTGAAGAGCCCCGCGTGCGTCAGGGTATCCAGCTGGTCGCGACCGGGCCGGCCTGGATAGTCGGCGGTGCGTTCGAGCTGCGCGGCCTCGAGCCCGAGCGTCCGCCCCGCGGCCGTCGTGTGGCAGCGCATGCAGTCCGACCGCGACGGGAACGTCCACGATTGCGTACCGACGCGCTTCACCTTCGCGTCGGGCAGCAACGTGGCGTCGGTGCCGGCGTCGTTCCACTCGAAGGAGTAGCCGCCCCAGTCACCGTCGTCGTGGCGGACGAAGAGGCGGGTCTCGACGGGCTTACCGCCGAGGCGGAAGGTCTTCATCGTCACGGAGCCCACCGGGAGCTCGAGATCGCCTCCCTCCTTGACGGCGATCGTCTTGCCGTCGGGGACCGCGAACCATCGCTCCTTCTCGGCGCCGTCGGACCAGAAAGGCACGTTGACCGCATACGGGATGACGCCGCTCGCGGGCTTCGTGGGCTCCTTTGGATTGACGCACCCCGTGAGGGAGAGCTTCTGCGGGAACGGATCGGCGCCCGTGACGGGCGCCGAGGGGACGAGCTGCCAGAACGTACCGCTCCCCCACTCGGCGGCGATGATCTCGCCGTCGTCCGTCTCACCAAAGGCAGAGCTGTAGATCGGCGGGCCGTCGGGCTCGAGCGTGAGGCGGGTGCGAGCGCCGGTGAGCGGATCGGTGACGAGCGCCCAGATCTTGTTGAGGACGAAATCGCCGAACACGTAGGCGCCTTGCAGCTGAGGGATGCGCGAGCCTCGATAGACGAACCCGCCCGTGATCGAATGCGAGTCGGGGTGCGCAATCTCGTAGATCGGCGGGATGGCCTGAGGAAGACACGTGTCGCAGAGCGTTCCCTCGCTGAGCGGCCAGCCGTAGTTGCCGCCGGCCTTCACGATGTCGATCTCCTCGCGACTGCTCTCGCCGACGTCGGCGAGCCAGAGATCGCCGCTCGCGCGGTCGAACGACCAGCGCCACGGGTTGCGGAAGCCCCAGGCGAACAGCTCGGGCCGACCTCCGACGCCCGAGGCGAAGGGGTTGCCTGGCGGGATCGCGTACGGGTCACCGCCGTCGACGTCGATGCGCAGCATCTTCCCGTTGAAGACGGTGCACTCCGTCGCGTTGCAGGGCCCCGCGAGCGTCTGCACCGCAGACGAGACGGTGGAGTCGCCGAGGCCCACGTAGAGGTAGCCATCGGGGCCGAAGAGCACGTTGCCGCCGAGGTGGTTCTGGATCGGGCGGCGGATCTCGAGGATCACCTTCTCGGTGGCAGGGTCGAGGGTGACTCCGCCGTCGGGTGACGTGAAGCGCGAGACGCGCACGCCCTCGGTGGGCGTCATCCCGTCGTGTGCATAGTACACGTACGCGTAGCCGTTCTGCGCGAACTTCGGATGGAACGTCAAGCCGAGCATGCCGCTCTCGGTGCCCTGCGTGTCGACCTTGGCCAGCAGATCGAGGACCACGCTCGGCGCCGTCGCCGCCGGGTTGTCGTCGAAGGAGACGATGCGCCCCTTCTGCTCGACGACGTACCACTTCGCGACGCCGGGGCGCTTGGCCAGCGCCACCGGCGTGATGGTCTGCACGTTCGGGTAGACGCGAACGAGCTTCACGCCCGCCCCGTCGGCCGGTCGCGGCCGCTTCGGTGCAAGGCAGGTGGGGTTTGGCGGGCGCTGATCGAAGCCCCAGGGGGACGAGGCCGCGTCGGCGGGAGCGTCCACGCCGGTGTCGAGCGCCGCCTCGAGGGCGCCACCGTCGCCGGCCGGCGGCGCCGCAGGAGCGTCGTCGCCGCCCCCGCAGTGGAGGGCGGCAAGCGTCACGACGAGGGTCGCGACGAGGCGAGCGGTCCACGAGGCACGAGCGTTCGTCATGGGCATGCTTTCTGTCCTGTGACCCAGGCGCGGAGCAGCGCCGTTCCTTCGATGTCGACCCGCTGGCTCGCGAGCGGGGGCATGCGCCACACGTCGAGCGCCTGCGGCCGGCGCACGAGAAGGCTCTGCTCGGGCGCTCCCGGCGTGAGCAGCCGCGCATCGGCGATGGCCATCGTGCCTCGCTCGGGCACGACCGCGCAGGTCTTCGTGGCCGCGAGCGGCGTCGTGAAGCGCAGGTCCATCGCGGTCGTCGAGCCGCCCCCCGGGCGATGGCAGCTGGCGCAGCTCACGTGCAGGTAGGCGCGCGCGCGAGCCTCTGCGCTCGCCGACCCATCGAGCCTCGGTAGCGCCGTCCCGCGTGGAACCGAGGGCTCGACCAGCCCGACGTGGACGAGCGTGGCGAGCTGATCGCGCGCGGGTCGCCCCGGGTAGTCGGCGGTGCGGTCGAGCTGCGCGGCCTCGAGGCCGAGCGTGCGCCCGGCGGCCGTCGTGTGGCAACGCATGCAGTCGCTGCGTCCGGGGAAGGTCCACGACTGCGAGCCCACCGTCGTGACCTTGGCATCGGCGAGGAGCGTCGCGTCGGTCCCGGCCTCGTCCCACGCGTTGCTGTAGACGCCCCCCCTCGCCATCGTCGCGACGCACCAGCAGGCGGGTCTCGACATGCTTGCCCCCGAGGCGGAACGTCTTGATGGTCACGGCGCCGATCGGGAACTCGAGGTCACCGTCGCTGCCCGCCTTTATGGTGGTGCCGTCGGGAAGCGCGAAGGCCCGCTCATTCTCCGCGCCATCGGACCAGAACGGCACGTTGACGGCGAACGGGATCACGCCTGCGGCGAGCTTCGTCGGGCTTGCAGGGTGGTTGCGCACGGGCCACCGCACCTCGATGATGTTCTTCTCGCTCGCGGGATCGAGCGTGAGTCCGCCATCGAGCGACGTGAAGCGCGAGCGCCGAACGCCCTCGGTCGGCGTGAGACCGTCGTGCGCGTAGTAGAGATACGCGTAGCCGTTCTGGGCGAACTTCGGATGGAACGCGAGGCCGAGTAGCCCGCTCTCCTCGGTCGCGCGTGACGTGAGATCGATCGTGACCGTGGCCGCAGCCACCGCGGGGGCGTCCTCGAAGGAGAAGATCTTGCCCTTCTGCTGCACGACGTACCACCGCGGCACGCCGGGGCGCTTGACCAGCGCGATGGGCATCTCGGCGGTCACGCCGGCGTCCGCGGGGCGCGGACGCTTCGGGGCGCGACAGGTGGGGTTTGCAGGGCGGGTGTCGAGCCCGTAGGGCGAGACGCTCGCGTCGACCGGCGCCGGCACGACGCTCCGCTCGTCCGACGCGCCGGCATCGCTCGACGGCGTGGCAGGAGCGCTCGGGTCGTCGCTGCCGCAATGAAGGGAGGCGAGCGCGAGGAGGCCGAAGGCCAACGTCCGGCGCGCAGCACGCATGGAGGGAGTCTACCCCCAGTGCGCACCCACGACGACCGAGGCGAACGACCTTTTGGTCGGGCGGTCACCGGACGATGTAGACGGCCCCCGCCCGGGGCGCGCTCGTATCCGCCTGGTTGCCGTCGATCCCCGTCGCCGCGCTCGACTCCAGCGTGGACCCGATGGCGATGCGATCGGCCGTCAGCGCGACGCTGTAGCCGAAGGCGGCATCGGCGCGGGTGTTCGACGCCTTGATGTACGCCTCGTGCGTCCACGTGCCGGCCACGCGCTTGAACACGTAGGCGCCGCCGGCGTTCGGCATCGTGGTGTCGCCGGCGTTGCCGTCGATGCCCGTCGCCTTGCTGGATTCGTTGATCGAGCCGACGACGAGCGTGTCGCCGGCGATGGCCACGCTGTAGCCGAACAGCGCGAGCGAGCGCGTGTTCGGCGGCTTCAGGTACGCCTCGTGCGCCCACGTGATCCCGGTGCGCTTGTAGACGTAGACGGCGCCCGAGTTCAGCGCGCTCGTGTCGCCCATGTTGCCGTTCGGCCCCGTCGCGCTGCTCGCCTCGACGTAGCAGCCGACCGCGAGCGTGTCGCCGGACAGCGAGATGCCGATGCTGAAGCCGCCCGTGACATCCGAGCTCAGCTTCGTGTTCGACGACTTGATGTAGGCCTGCTGCGACCACGCTGCGCCGCGCGTGAAGACATACGCCGCGCCGGTGCCCGGAGCGCTCGTGTCGGCCTGGTTGCCATTCACCCCGATCGAGATGCTCGACTCGTGGAGGGAGCCGACGGCCACCGTGTCGCCCTCGACCGCGACGCTGTTGCCGAAGAGCGCGTCGGCCCGCGTGTTCGAGGCCTTGAGGTACGCCTCCTGCGACCACAGCACGCTGCTCGTGGCGTCGTTCGAGCGATGAAATACGTACGCCGCGCCGGCGCTCGGCGCGCTCGTATCGCCGCCGTCGCGATCGACGCCCGTCGCGTTGCTCGACTCCCCGGACGATCCGACGACCACGCGGTCGCCGTCGATCGCGACCGCGGTGCCGAACTCGGCGTCGGCGCGCGTGTTGGACGCCTTGAGGTAGGCCTCCTGCTCCCACGTGACGGTGTCGAAGCGCGTGCCGGAGTCGGAAGGGATGACCTTGCGGCGGAAGATGTATGCGGCCCCTGCGCCCGGGGCCGAGGTGTCGCCTTGATCGCCGTTCACGCCCGTCCCTCCGCTGGAGTCGTGGAACGCGCCGACCGCGAGCGTGTCGCCCGAGAGCGCGACGGTGATGCCGAAGTAGGCCTCGGCGCGCGTGTTGGAGGCCTTGAGGTACGCCTCCTGCTGCCAGACGCCGTCGGCACGCCGGTAGATGTAGACCGCGCCGGCGCGCGTGGCGCTCGTGTCCGCGTCGTTGCCGTCGACGCCCGTGGCGTTGCTCGAGTCGCCCCACGAGCCCACCGCGAGGAGGTCGCCAGAGAGCGAGACGTCCTGCCCGAAGCGGCCCTCGAGCCGCGTGTTCGACGCCTTGACGTACGCGTCCTGCGCGGCGGCCGCCATGATGAGGTAGTGCGTCGCGAGCCCCGACGGCGGCTTCACCGCGACGTCGATGGCGTTGAACGCCGCCGTGATCCGGATCGGCTTCGAGGGCTGCCCCGACGGGACGATCACGCCGTTGATCGTCACCGTGGCCGCGCCGTTCTCGGCGGTGGGCGTGATGGTGAACGGCGACTTCGACATGACCTCGACCGCGGCGCGGTAGTGCAGGATCGACGTCGCGAAGCCCGGCAGCAGCGTGGCTCCGGAGATGGTCAGCGACGCGAGCCCGGCGCCCGGTGCGGGCGGCCGGTCGGGCGTGGTCGGTGTGGTGACCGGCGACGGCGCGACGACGAGGCCGGGCGCTGCTGCAGGATCTGCGTTGCCGCCGCACGCGAGCGCGAACAGCGCCAGCGCGAATCCCCACACGATGCAATGGGTGATCTTCATGTTGCCCCCGGTGGGTGACCGGAACGCCCGGCGTCCGTCACGCGGTCCTGGTCCCCGCCACGTCTCAGGGAAACACGTAGACGGCGCCAGAGGAAGGCGCGGCGTTGGCGTCGGGGCCGCCGTCGCCGTCGACGCCCGTGGCGGCGCTGCCTTCGTACGCGGAGCCGATCACGAACGTTCCGCCAGACAGCGAGACGCTGTATCCGAACGCGGTCTGCGCTCGCGTGTTCGTCGCTTTCAGGTAGTGCGTCTGCGCCCAGGTGCTGCCAGCGCGGGCGAACGTGTAGGCCGCTCCAGCGCCTGACTGGCTCGTGTCGGACTGGTTGCCGTCCCAGCCAACGGCATCGCTCGACTCCCCGCGCGCGCCAACGATGAGGGTGTTTGCCTCGAGCGCGAGGGTGAAACCGAAGAGCGCCGAGGCCCGCGTGTTCGAGGCCTTCAGATAGGCCTGCTGTGACCACGTGGTGCCGATCCGCGTGAAGACGTAAACCGCACCCGAGTTCGCCGCGCTCGTGTTCGTCTGGTTGCCGCCCACCCCCGTCGC
>JAYTLP010000427.1:0-3250 GCA_043729375.1 Myxococcales bacterium | reverse complement strand
CCAAGGGCGAGATCGTGATCGATCGAGACCGCGTGGCCTCGATGGGGCTGACCATGCAGACCGTCGGCGCTGACCTGTCCGCGATGCTGGGTGGCAACTTCGTGAACCGCTTCAGCATGGATGGCCGTAGCTACAAGGTCATCGCGCAGATCGAGCGCATGGAGCGGCTCACGCCCGAGCAGCTCATGAACGTGCACGTGACCGGGCCGGCCGGTACCGTCGTGCCGCTCAGCGCTGTCGCGCACTACAAGGCGAGCGTCGAGCCGCGCACGCTGAACCGGTTTCAGCAGCTGAACGCCGTGAAGATCTCGGGCATCGCGCCACGCTCACTGGACGGCGGACTGAAGGTGCTGGAAGACGCCGCAGCCAGGATCCTGCCGCCCGGCTACCGCATCGACTACACCGGCCAGTCGCGGCAGTTGCGGCAGGAAGCGGGCAAGTTCTTGCCCGCGATGTTGCTGGCGCTCGTGCTGATCTTCCTGGTGCTCGCGGCGCAGTTCAATTCGTTCCGCGACCCGTTCGTCATCCTCGCGGGCTCGGTGCCCCTCGCGATGTTCGGCGCGCTCATCTTCACTTTCCTCAAGTTTGCCGGGCCGCCGGGTATGCACTTCCCGTTCACCGAGGGCTGGACGACGACGCTGAACATCTACTCGCAGGTCGGGCTCGTCACGCTCGTCGGCCTCGTCGCGAAGAACGGCATCCTCATCGTCGAGTTCGCCAACACGCAGCAGGAGGCGGGCATCTCCAAGCTCGACGCGATCCGCGCGGCAGCCACGATGCGGTTGCGTCCCATCCTCATGACCACTGTGGCCACGGTCGTCGGCCACTTCCCGCTCACGCTCGTCACCGGGGCAGGGGCCGTCGCGCGCAACTCCATCGGCATCGTCCTCGTCGGAGGCATGACCATCGGCACGCTGTTCACGCTGTTCGTGGTGCCGTCGGTCTACGTCCTCATCGCCAAGGACCACCGCCACGCGCGCAAAGAACCGCTCACTTCGGCCGCGTGAGGCGGAACCCGGCGGGCTGTTTCAGGGGGACGTTCCCGCCCCCCTCACTGCGGCAGAGCCGCTGAGAGACTCCCCCCACCGCGCGTTGCTCGCGCGAGCTACTTCGGCCACGTGAAGCGGAACGTGGCGCCTTGACCCACCTTGGAGTCGATCCAGGCTGCGCCTCCGCGGTTCTCCACCACCTTGCGGACGACGGCGAGGCCGATGCCGGTGCTCTCGACGACATCGCGCGCCTGGAGCGTCTGGAAGAGACCCCAGACACGCGCGTGGTACTCCGGTGGAATGCCGGGGCCCCGGTCGGCCACCGAGAAGACCCACTGCGTCGGGTGCTCCTCTGCGCTGACCTCCACGTGGACGCTGCTCGGGTCGTCGGCGATCGTGGCGCCGTACTTGATGGCGTTGCCGATGAAGTTCATGAAGACCTGCTGCAGCTCGGTGCGTACGGTCGTGATGGTGGGCATCGGCGTGGTGATGCGCAGGACGACGCCGGCCGGCGGCGCGAGCACGTCGAAGATTTCCTCGAGGAGCGGCCCTACCTCGACACGTCCGACGGCTGTCTTGCCCCGGCCCACGCGTGCATAGTGCAGCACACCGTTGATCAGCGCATCCAGCCGGACGACCCGACCGCGCATCAGCTTGAGGTTCTGGAGGGTCTCGGGGCTCGCGGTCGACACGATGTCGTCCTCTATCCACTGGCTGAGGTTCGAGATGCCACGGAGCGGTGCCTTGAGGTCGTGGCTTGCGACGTACGCGAAGTTGTCGAGCTCCTGGTTGGAGCGCTCGAGAGCGCCGATGAGCTTCTGCGCCTCGTCGAGCAGGCGCGCGTTGTCCATCGCGATCGCGGCCTGCGACGCAAGCCCCACGACGAGCTTCTCTGCGCGCTCCGAGAACGCCTTGGCACCGCAGTGACCGAAGGCGAGCACGCCGAGCGCGATGCCGGCGCGTGACACGAGGGGCACGGCGAGGTAGCTGCGCAGCACGATGCCCTCGGGGAGCAGCGGCGCGATCGGTGTGCCTGCGCCGTAGCGTGCGTCGAGCGCGGTGTCCGAGACGCGGACCACCCCGCTCTGTGCGAGCGTTTCGAGGAGCTCGATGCCGCCGGGATGCAGGCGGCGCGTGCTGCGGTCTTGAAGCGAACCCGAGGCCGTGTGGGAGAGGGAGACCTCCCCCCGGCTGTCGACGTTGCGATAGAAGAGGATTCCGACGTCTGCGGCCGTGAGCTGAGTAGCGACATCGAGCAGCTCCTGCACGATGACCTCGAGCTCGAGCTCGCTCGCGAGCTGGCGCCCGATGCGGTTGAAGAGCTCCAGGCGCTCTGCCTCCTCGCGCAGCTGCCGCTGCACCATCTCCTGCTCGACGACGAGCTGCTCGAGCGCCGCGGCCTGGCGGCGACGATCGTCGATGTCGGTGTTGGTTCCGAACCAGCGCACGATGCGGCCGTCGGCTCCGCGCAGCGGCACGATGCGGGTGAGGAACCAGCGAAACGAGCCATCGGCACCGCGGAGCGGGAACTCCATCTCGAACGGCTCGCCCAGCTTGAGCGACTCGGCGTACGTCGCTGCAATCTGCGGCAGCATGTCCGGATCGTGCGACAACCCCCAGCCCTCACCCTTGACCTGGTCGAAAGTGGTGGCGGTGTACTCGTACCAGCGCTGGTTGTAGTAGTCGATGTAACCGTCGGGGCGAGCCGACCACGCCAGCTGCGGAAGGTTCTCGACGAGCGCGCGAAACTGCTGCTCGCTGGACTGCGACTCCTTGAGTACCTGCACGGTGTCGATGGAGAGCGCCGCACGAAGGGCCAGCTCCTCCGCGATGCGCACGTCATGCACGTCGTAGGCCGGTGACGAGACATCGCGGACGACGAGCAGCGCGCCCAGCACGCGACCGCGCGCAACCAGCGGCACGCGGATGTAGGAGCTGACACCCAGGGACTGCGTCAGAGCCAGCTGCGCGTCGGCACTCGCGCTCTCCTGCAAGCGCTCGCGACCGGCGACCGGGACGAACTCCGTCTGGCCGGTGCGCAGCACGCCGGCCACGCCCGTCACCGAGCCGAGGTTCGGTGGGATCTTGCGGAGCTCCTCGAGCAGCGCCCGCTTCTTGCGGTCGTGGTGAGCGCCGGCGACGCGCTCGACACCGTCGCCGACGACGAGGTCGACGAGGGACCAGTCCGCCAGCGCTGGGACCACGAGCTCGGCGATCCGCTGGCAGGCCTCGAGCGTGTCGGCCGACGTCGCGAGCCGCAC
>JAYTLP010000426.1:0-2425 GCA_043729375.1 Myxococcales bacterium | reverse complement strand
CGCTTCGCTCGGCGAGCGCCCGGCGGCGTGGATTGTGGACGACGACGCTCGTGTCACCGGCGACCTCGATCTCTTCGTCGATGACATCGTGCGCGCCCGCGTCGCCGGCATCGACGTGCTCATCGGCGGCGTCATCGGCGCGCCGCCGATCCCGTCGTCGGCCGCGTTGCGCGTGCAGCTCGTCGATCTTCACGGCTTCCTCCGCGGCGCCGAAGGGCATGCGCCCTCGGAGCCGCTCCCCGACGCCGAAGGCATCAACCGGCGCTTCCGTGAGGGCCGCCGCGACTACTACCACGACCTCGCTCGCCGCGAGACCGACCGCCTCGAGACCATGTTCTTGCCCGAGCTCCCCGCGGCCGATCTCGGATCGGCGGTGATCGCCGTGCTCCGCCGGAGCGAGCGCATCCTCGCCGGCGAACAGATCTTCCGGCCCATCCCGGCGCCGGTCGGCGATCCTCTCGCGCACGCGGAGCCGTCGTCGCTCCGCGGCGGGAACACGATCGTGTTCGATCTCAACCTGCTCCGCGACATCCCCAACCTCTCGCCGCGGATCACCGGCCGTCGCTTGCGCCGCTCGGACATGATCTGGGCGGCCATCGCGCGGCTCGTGCGCGGGCGGAACGTCGTGGCCGCACCGCTCGTCGTCGAGCACGATCGCTCGCACGATCCCCTCGACGCGACCGATCACGCGAAGCTCCTCGATGACATCGTCGGCTACGCCTTCTTCCGGGCCTTCGAGGAGCACCTCGAGAAGCACGGGGCGGTAGGCGCCTTCTCCGAGGAGGCGCGCCGCGATCTCCGCGGTCGCATGCGCAAGCTCGCCGTGGAGCGGTTCGCCGCCTACCGGCTCTCTCTCCACCGCATCCGCGGCCTCGCGCGCGCCCTCGGGCGCCTGCTCGACGCGAGCGGCGACGAGCGGCCGTGGTGGCTGACGCGCGATCACGGCGAGGACACGCTCCGCTCGCTCGTCGGTCGCGTCCGCGAGGGCTTCACCCTCGACGCGCTGCGCGCCGTCGAGCGAGGGATGTACGTCCGGCTCGCCGATCCAGGCGTCGATGTCTTTCTCGACAGCCTGGGACCGACGCTCCAGGGCGCGGCCGGCACACACGGCCCGGCGTGGACGGCCTGGCTCGCCGACACCCGCGTCGCGCGCGCCCGCGAGCTCTGCGCGCGCCACCTCGGCGTCGCCGTCGACGAGGTGCTGGGCATGGGCGGCGAAGGCGTCGTCCTGCGCGCCGGCCATCGCGTGCTCAAGGTCTTCGACGGGTGGAGCGCCGCGGACCGCGCCGCGCATTTGGGCAAGCTCCACCATCTGCGCTGCCATCCCGCCACGCCCGCCTTGCCACGCGTCCTCGGCGTTCACGAGACGCCCGAGGCCGTCGTGCTCGAGACCACGTACGAATTGAGTCGCCCTTACGAGGGCGGTGAAGGACCGCTCGTGGTCGCGCTGCTCCGTGGCCTGCGCGCGAGCGGCTGGGCGCACACCAACATCCACCCGAAGAATCTTCGCGTCACCGCGCGCGGGCTCACGCTGATCGATCTCGGCCGCTCCCTGGAGACCCTGACGCCCGAGGGCGGAGCGGGAATGGCGCGGCGCGCGCTCCTCGCCTCGCGCTTTGCTTCCCGCGGCGATCTCGCCGCCTTGATGCGGCGCTCGATCAACGAGACGGACTTGCCCGAGGTCATCGGCTGGGAGCATCTCCTCGACGCGACACGCGCCGCGTCGCCCAAGGAGCGCCTCGATGCCGAGCTCACGCGCACCCTCCACGCGCTCGGTCCGGCGCGCCTGCTCGACTACGGGAGCGGCAAGCCGCGCGCTCTGCAGGTACTCGCCGACGGGCGCATTCTGGAGGTCTTCGATCCCGATCCGTCTCTCCGCCGCCGCTGGTCCGAGGGTGCGCCGAGCATCCCCTTCCTCGACGAGCAGGAGCTGCACCGCCGCCTCGCGGAAGGCGTCACCTACAACGTCGTCGTGTGCGCGCTCGTTCTCTGCGCAGTCGACGACGGGGCCATGAGCGATGCGCTCGCCCGCATCCGTCGACTCGTCGCGCCCGAAGGCCGCGTGCTCATCGCGATCTGCGATCCGACCTCGATCCACATCCGCACCACGACGTACCAGGAGCGCCTCGACGCGGGAACAATCCTCTACGAGGGCTCCGGAACCTACCCGAAACGCGTCGAGGGCGCGGCGACGACGCGCGTGGAGCACCACCGCCCGCCCGCTGCGTACCGCCGATCGTTCGCTCGGCATGGGCTCGCGATCGCCGCCGAGCGGACCATCGACAGCGTCGACGTGGAGCGCTTCGAGCGCGTCTCCGAGTTCATCTTGTTCGAGCTCTCTCCCCTGCCCGACCTTGGTCTCCGCACCACCTTGCTCATCAAGGCGTGCGCCCAGGAGGCCGAGACGATCCGCGATCAGGTCGAG
>JAYTLP010000425.1:0-6090 GCA_043729375.1 Myxococcales bacterium | reverse complement strand
CGATCTCGTCCCGGGTCGAGGCGGGTGGTGACCCGCACCTCCGCGTCGTCGTGCCGCGCGCGGCCGTCCGGACAGGGCCTGCCTTCACGTACCGTGAGCTCCTCGTCGCCGAGCGCGGTGACGTCCTCAAGGTGGTCGATCGCAACGGCAGCTACTGGTTTCGTGTCGCGCTCCCGGATGGGAGGCTCGGCTGGATTTACGGCGAGCAGGTGGTGCCGTTCGAGGTCGACCTCGTGGGCTCCGGACCGTCGCGCGCGTGGGCGAAGCTCAAGAACGCGCTGTTCGCGCCGTCGCCGCTGCCGGGCTCGCACCTCGGACTCTCGTTCTCGGGCGGCGTCCTCGCCAAGGAGGGCATGTTCATGTTTCGCCCCTCGGTGACGCTCGATTCCCACTTCGCGCTCGAGGCGCATGTAGGTGAGGCGGTCGGCCGAGACGGCTCGCTGCTCGTCTACGGCGTCGGCGGAAACGTCTTCCTGTGGCCGGCCGGTCCCGTCATCCCGTTCGTCTCCGTCGGTGCGGGTGGCGCCACCTCGTTCCCGAAGGTCAACGGCGTCACGCAAGCGCAGAAGAGCCAGTTCGCCCTCGACGCGGGCGGAGGGCTCATGGTCGTCATCCGCAAGGGGATCGTGTTCCGCGTCGACGTTCGCAACTACACGCTCTTCACCCCCAACTCTACCGACAACCGCCAGGAGTACTCGGGCGGGCTGGCGGTCTTCTTCTGAGGCGCCGATGACCAAGCAGCCGTTCCTCTGTGTCGTGCTCACCGCCCTCGCCCTCGCCGCCTGCGGTCGTCATGCCGTGCGTCCTGATGAGAAGGAGTTCCTCGCCGACCGCATCATGCAGGGCGACTACGACAAGCAGGACGTAGGCACGGATCAGCACGTGCTCTCCAATCGCGAAGGCGCGCAAGGCGGCTTCGGCGCGGGCGGCGGAGGGTGCGGATGCAACTGACACGCTCGACTGCTGCGGCGGTGCTGCTGGGGTCCCTGTGCGCCGTCGCGCATGCGGAGGATCGCGTCGACTTCAAGCTGAACTACTTCATCGAGCCGGCGCGCTCGCAGAAGCTCAGTGTCGTCATTCCGCAGCTCTCCGGCAGCTTCGACGTGCACCCGAACGTCACGCTCAACCTCGGCTACGACGCCGACATCGTCACGGGCGCCACTCCGCGCGTGTACGGGTCGCAGCTCGACGCCGTCAGCTCGGCCACCAAGTTTCACGACCTGCGACACGCCCCGCACGCGGGCATCGAGCTCCGCAACGGACCGACTGCCATCGACGTGGGCTACACCTTCTCGACTGAGAACGACTACCGCTCGCACCAGCTGAACACGGCCGCGAAGGTCGATCTGTTCGGGAAGAACACGACGCTCGCGCTCGGCTACTCGCACAACTGGGACAAGGTCTGCGACGTCGACAACGCGGGCGCGTCTCCGCTCGAGCGCCAGTCGCTGTCGAGCGCGAACGGCTGCTTCGCGAGCGCGAAAGGCCTCGTGCTCCGCAGCGTCACGATCAACACGTATGCGGCGTCGCTGACGCAGGTCTTCCATCCACTCGTCGTGGGCGATATCACCACCTCCTTCGAGGTCCTCGAGGGCTTCCAGAGCAACCCCTATCGCCGCGTCCGGCTCTTCAGCGGCACCGTCGAGGCGCAGGAAGCCGTTCCGCTCCTGCGCCAGCGCTTTGCCGTGCAGGCCCGCCTGCGCTTCGCGGTGCCGAGGGCGAAGGCCGCCGTGCACCTGCTCGGGCGCTTTTACGACGACACGTGGGGCATCAAGTCCGTGACGGCCGAGCTGTCGTGGGAGCAATACGTGCTGCCGCAGCTCCTGCTCGCCGTACGCGGGCGCTTCTACCAGCAAGGGCGCGCTGTGTTCTACCGCGACGCCGGCGAGAAGTCGTCGTACGAGGCCGTCGGCCCCGTCGGCCAGTACTTCACCGGCGACCGCGAGATGTCGCCGTTCCGCGACTACCTCGTCGGCGCTCGCGTCTCGTATCTCAAGTTCGCCGGCCCGAAAGGCAAGCTCGGCAAGCTCACGTCGCTCGACCTGCACGCCAAGGTCGACTTCATCGGGTACCAGGCGCTCACCAAGCTGCCGCCGAACCTGCCACGCTCCGACGGCTTCATCGACGCCATCGTCGCGCAGCTCGGGCTAGCGATGCTCTGGTAGGGCTCAGCGCGGGGTCAGCAGTACCGCGTTGACCGCCGCCGAACCCGGGACCGGCTGGCGAATCAGAATCTGACCCGCGGGGCCGATCCCGAGCACGTCGGATGCGTACGGGTCCGCCTCCGAGCCGGGCGGGCGAAGGTAGTCGGCGAGGTCGCTCTCGTTCCCTTTCACGGTCCGCACGACAATCTGCAGGTGTGCGCCGGGCTGCGCGTAGACGACGTCGCCGTTGTCCCCCAGCGCGAGCACGTTTGCACCGGTGGTGCCGAGCAGGCGCGGCATCCCCGACTGCTCGTAGAGGAACGCGCGCGAGCCGCCGAGGCCGTTCATGCCGTAATCGACCCTGCCGCCCAGCTCACCGCGCTCGTTGAGCGCGATCGGGCTCGCCCGGAAGACGTCGTTGCCGAAGAGGGGATTGAGGTCGGTCTCGGTTCCATCCGGCTGCGAGATGAAACACGTCTCGAACGGGACTCCGTTGCCGTCGATGGTGCTGCCGTCCTGGTACTTGCAGAAATAAGCCTGCCCGGCGCCGTTGACCGCGTTGAGGGGCGTTCCGTAGCCCTCGCGGGTCCCCCAGGCGCGGAAGCTCGACACCACGCCGTGGCGGTACATCCCGAAGCCAGGGATAGCCATCTGTCCCGAGACCTCCTTGTACATCTTCCCCCAGATGGCGCCGTCGGGGCCGAGTCCGAACGGGGTGAACTCGCCGTAGCCCGGCAGCTGTAGAGGCAGCGACTCGACGCTGCCTTCGACATGGCGGAAGAGGTATGGCCCGATCTCCTGGTACAGCACCTCGCCCTGGTCGTTGAAGCCGATCGGGCGACCCGTGGCGCTCACCGGTGTGACCGTCAGCGCAAAAAGGTCGATGATGGCGAGGTGGTGCGTCGGCCCGTTGGTCAGGACCTGCCCCTTCGCGTTGATGCGATGGGGCGTGCCGAACTCGTCTGCGGTCGTGATCGCCGAGGCGTCGTAGCTCGCCTTCGGCAACGACGTGCCGACCGAAGAGCTGCCGGGCGAGCCGCCACACGCGGGGACCAGGACACAGAGCAAGAAGCCGGAGACCGTTCGACGAAGCGCTTTCATTGGAGTCGAGGCGTAGCCCGAACGCATTCGGAGCGTCAAGGACACCTCCGCCGACGTCTCCATGGCTACCGGCCGGCGAAGTGGAAGACCGCGAGCCCGAGCGTCGCGGCACCTGCGAGGACGCCCATCGCCCCCACGACGAATCCTCCGAGCAAGATATACGGGTGGCGGTTCGCCCAGCGGGCCGCACCGTCGAGCACGCGCTGGGGAAAGGTGACGTGGCACTCGATGGGTGCACGCCCATCGCGGACCGCCTCGAGTCGCTCGCGCATCGCCTTGGCGTTCGGATACCGCAGCGCGGGGTCGCGATCGAGCCCGTGGCGGACGAAGTGCGCGAGCGTCGCGGGTGCGCGGCCCTTGCCGAAGTCCGTGAGGGTCTGGATGCGAGAGACGGGCTGCTCGATGACCTCGGCGATGAGCTCCGCGACGGAGCGGCAATGGCGCCGTGGGTGCTTGAGGCTGAGGAACTCGTAGAACACCACGGCGAGGCTGTAGATGTCGCTGCGCGCGTCGAGCTCGT
This sequence comes from Myxococcales bacterium, assembly GCA_043729375.1. Taxonomy (GTDB): domain Bacteria; phylum Myxococcota_A; class Polyangia; order Palsa-1104; family Palsa-1104; genus JBDTCO01. The sequence continues at coordinate 2,325 of JAYTLP010000425.1, read as the reverse complement.
CGAGCTTTCCGGCTGCCTGCTCCGGCGACATGTAGCCGGGCGTGCCGAGGAGCGCGCCGGCATGCGTCTCGAAGAGCCGCTCGCTCGTCAAGGACGTGGACCTGGCGTGCTCCGCGGCGCCGACGCGCTTGGCCAGGCCCCAGTCCATGATCGCGACCTCGCCGAGCGAGCCGACCATGACATTGGCAGGCTTGAGATCGCGATGGAGGACCCCGAGCTCGTGCGCGTGCTCGACGCCGCGGAGGATCTCGTTGCAGATCTGCAGGCGATACTCCGGGGTGTACCGGTCGAGGTACGCCGGGTCACCTCCGGCAAGCCGCGCGATCACGGCTTCGAGCGTCTCCCCTCCACGTACTTCATGACGAAGAAGTACTGACCTTGCTCGTCGACGCCGACGTCGTGGATGGGGACGATGTTCGGGTGCTCGAGCTGGCCGACGGTGCGGACCTCCTCCGCGAAGCGCAGCACGGCAGCGTCGTCGTCGCGGCCCCGCAGGAGGCGCTTGACCGCGACCGCGCGATCGATGTCGATGTCGCGCTCGAGAGTGACCTCGGCCTGACCGCCGGCACCGAGCGGCCTGACCGCCTGGTAGCGCTGCTTGGCCTCGAGTACGAGCCGTCGCACGCCGGCCGTGCCGTCGGCGCGCGGCAGCACGGTGGTTCGCATCGCCGCAGCGAGCGTGGGCCCATGAGCCGCGACCGCCGAGATCGCCGTCGCTCCCAACCCCACCGACTCCGTCACGCGTTCCTCGGCCATCACGCCCCCTCTCCGGCGAACCTGCGACGTCGAGCTCTCAGACGATGTTGTGCTTCTTGAGGAGCTTGTGCAGGTATTTGCGGTCCATGTCCGCCTCGCGTGCTGCGCGCGAGATGTTGCCATTGGAGCGCTCCATCAGCCACGCAAGGTAGCGCTTCTCGAAGTCGCTCTCGAAGCGCTCCTTGTTCCCGCGATACGACGAACCTGCATCGAAGTCCTGGCCACGCGGTACCGCGGCTGCGGCGTCCTGCGGCTGCGGCATGGCGACGAGACGCATCGGCGCCTGGCTGTCGCGCGGTGCCATGTAGAAGCCGCGCTCGAGCACGTTGCGCAGCTCCCGCACGTTTCCGGGCCAGTCGTGGGACGCGAGGCCCGCGAGCGTCGCCTCGTCGGGCTCCGCGAGCTGCGCCCCACGCTCGCGCAGCTTGGCGACGAAGGCGCGCACGAGCATCGGCAGATCGTCCTTGCGCTCGCGCAGCGCGGGCATGCGCATCGGCACGACGCTGAGGCGAAAGTACAAGTCCTCGCGGAACTTGCCCGCCTGCACTTCTTTCAGGAGCTCGCGCTTCGTGGCCGCGACGACGCGGATATCCACCTTGATCTGTTTGTTGCCGCCGACGCGCCGGATCTCGCGCTGCTCGAGCACCCGCAGCAGCTTGGGCTGCAGGTCGAGCGAGAGCTCACCGAGCTCGTCGAGGAAGAGCGTGCCGCCATTGGCCAGCTCGAACGCGCCCTGGCGCATGGTCTGGGCCCCCGTGAATGCGCCCTTCTCGTGCCCGAAGAGCTCGCTCTCGATGAGGTTGCCGGCCACCGCGCCGCAGTCCACGACGATGAACGGCGCATTCTTCCGCCGCGATAGCTGGTGCAGCGTCTGCGCGACCATGTCCTTGCCGGTTCCGGTCTCGCCCTCGATGAGCACGGTCGCCTCGGTGGGCGCGATGCGCTCCACGAGCCCGAAGATCTCGCGCATCTTCAGCGACCCGCCCACCATGTCGCCGAGTCGGTCGTGTTCGGACGGGAGGATCTCGATGCGCTCCTCGAACGGCGTGAACTTGAGCTGCACCGTGCCGACGGAGATGACGCTCCCCGCCCGCACATACGCCTCGCGCACCTCTGCACCGTCGAGGAACGTGCCATTGGTGGAGTTCAGATCGCGGAGCAGGTAGCCCTTCGGGTCGCGGATGATCTCGCAGTGCACGCGGCTCACGGTCTCCTCCGGCAGCGTGATGTCGTTCTCGTCTGCCTTGCCGATGCGGATGATGTCACCGCCCGAGCTGACCACGAACTCGCGCCCGCGCTCGACACCGCGCACCACCACGAGCTTGCACTGCTGGAGGTGTACCGCCCGGGCGCCCGGGGACGCTGGATCCGGCGATACGCGCGTCTTGCTCACCGACTCCGAGTAGGACTCCCGCGCCGGCGTGACGAGAGTAGCCGTCCGCTCGGCCGCTGCGTTCGTGGCAGCGTCTCTACCCACGTCCTTGCGGGTCTCCTCGGGAGCGGCTGCACCCGCCACGCGTATGGGTTCGGACTCCGACATCTCTGGTACCCGGCAGCCTATCACCAAGG
>JAYTLP010000424.1:0-10215 GCA_043729375.1 Myxococcales bacterium | reverse complement strand
GTCCCATCGTCGAGATCATGTTCGGCGACTTCATCGCGCTCGCGTTCGACCCGATTCTGAACTTCGCAACCAAGTCCGTCTCGATGTACGGCCACCGCGTGCCGATGCACCTCGCTCTGCGCTGCCCCGTCGGTGGCAACCGCGCGTATGGCGCCACCCACAGCCAGAGCCTCCAGAAGCACTTCCTCGGTATCCCCGACCTCGAGCTGTACGAGCTCACCCCTTTCGACGACGGCGCGGCGCTCCTCCGTCGTCTGCTCTCGCTCGGGCGACCCGCCATCCTGTTCGAGAACAAGGAGATGTACGGGCAGAACGTTCTGCGTCACGGCCAGGTAGACGAGCTCTTCTCATCGGAGGTCATCGACGACGACTGGATCCGCGTGTCGTCGTCGTCCTTCACGTCGCCCTGCCCCACGCTGCTCGTCACGCCCGGGGGCAGCTTCGCGCGCACGCTCGCGGCAGCGCGCCGCCTCTTCCTCGAGCTCGAGCTCGAATGCGAGATCCTCGTGCCGTCGCGCCTCTACCCGTTCGCCCCCGAGGCCATCGCCGAGCGCGTGGTGGCGGCCGCGCGCGTCTTCACCATCGAGGAGGGGACGGCCGGCGGTTCGTGGGGCGAGCACGTCGCGCACCTTCTGCACCAGCGACTGTGGAGCAGCCTGCGCGGACCCGTACGCACCCTCACGTCGAAGGACAGCATCATACCCTCGGCGCCGCACCTCGAGCGCCAGGTCCTCGTACAGACCGACGACATCTTCAACGCCGTTCGCGGCGCGTGAGCCCCATGCATCCCATCCTCGTCCCCAAGCTCAACAACAACGACGACGCGTGCGTCCTCCTCGGGTAGCTGTGCAGCGATGGCGCCGAGGTCGCAGAGGGCGCGGCGCTCGCCGTGCTCGAGACCTCGAAGGCCACCGTCGAGCTCACCGCAGAGGGTCCGGGCTTCGTCCTGCACAAGGCGAAGGCACAGGAGACGTTCGCGTTCGGCTCCACCATCGGCTACGTCTTCCCCGACGCCGCCGCGCTTGAACGCCACCGCGCTGCCGCCGCCGCGCCACGTGCCGACACCGCGGCGCCGCTCACCATCACGAACTCCGCAAAGGGCCTCATCGCCGAGCGCAGCATCACCGACGCGGAGCTTCGCTCGCTCGGCAAGGCCGTCATTCGCCGCGCCGACGTCGAGGCCTTGTTGAAGGACGTCGTTGTCGTGCCGACGCCACTTCCCGGGCTGGACCGCCGGCAGGCCGCGATAGCCAGGGTCGTGAGCCAGTCGCACGCGACCATCCCACGCGCGTTCCTGCTCGTGCGCGTCGACTGCGAGCAAGCACTCGCCACCGCGACGACGTTTCGCGCGCGCGACAACGTCTTCGTCGGCCTGCCCGAGCTCGTGATCCAGGCGGTCGCCGCACTCGCACCGAAGTTTCCGAAGCTCTACGCGGTCGACGGTGTCGCCCCCACGGACCCCGACATCGGCGTCACTTTCGACATGGGCCGCGGGCTGTTCATCCCGGTGCTGCGTCGGGTCGGCAGCCGCAGCGTCCGCGAGATCGCCACCACGCTCGCCGAGCTGAAGATGAAGGCGGCGCGCGATCAGTTCGTCGCCGAGGATCTCCAGGGCGGACACATCTCCATCTCCCTGAACATGGCGCCCGATGTGGTGCTCTCGCTTCCGATTGTTCTGCCGGGCCAGATCTGCATGGTGTCCGTCGGCGGGCTCGTGAGCGAGGTACGGCTCGGCGAGGGTGGCAAGCCCGAGGAGCGCCGCGTCTGCCACATCGGCATCGCCTACGACCATCGGTTCGTCAATGGCTTCGACGCGATGCAGTTCGCTGGCGCCATCAAGAACAAGCTCGAGAAGGCGACTGCCTAGCCGGCCTTCGGCGTCGACCGCTCCAGCATCTCGAGGACCGTGTCCACCGACTCGAAGTTGGAGGGGACGAGCTCGCTCGGCGAGATGGGGAAGCCCACGCGCTTCTCGAGCTCGAGCACGAACGACAGGATCGTGAACGAGTCTGCCTCGTTGAGCGCGCGCCACTCGGTCCCGACCCCGAACTCGGTGAGCAGCGCCTGAACGATCTCCGTGCGGTTCAACGGGTGGGTTCCTTGCGAGTCATTCGACGATGCGGACCACGGCACAGCGCATGAGGCCGATCGTGCGGGATGCAACCAGAATGTGGGCGCCGGATCTCGCGGCGCCTCCCATCAGATGCTCGAGGCCGATGAACGGGTCCGAGACGCCGGTGTGCGTCGGTCCCCCGGGCGGATCGCAGAGCTTGCCGGGGTCGAGCTGCATCTGTCGCATCATCTGGCGCTCGAGCCCGCCCGGCTCGCGCGGGAACAGCACGTGGTCGAGGTCCGACGCGGCCACCCCGGCGTCACGCAGCGCCATCGAGAGCGCCCGGTCGTGGGCGGGCTTCGAGTACAGCAGCGCCTGCAGCATTGTCGGCAGCGGCCCGCGCGGATCGTCGTGCACGGGCGGCGCCGCCATGCGCTCGAGGTAGTCCCAGAGCAAGCCCACGCTGCCGTTTCCGAAGCTCGACAGCTCGGCGCCGGGGCCACGCCGTTCCACCAGCAGCGCGACGCCGCAATCCGAGAAGAGGGTCTCGTTGCTCTTCTCCTTGATGGGCACGCGTGTGCGCTTCGGGAAGGCCTCACCGTAGCTCACGCCGCCGACGAGGAGCACGCGATCGAGCGCGGGTTCATCGCGAATCATGGCGCGTGCCACCTGGAGGCCGCTCAGGAGCTCCGTGCAGTTAAAGACGAGCTGCACGGGGTTGGCCTGGGTCGCGCCCACGGCGTGCTGGATGTACATCGACGGCCGAGTCACCGCCGGTGGGACGAAGCCCGTCCACAGGACCGCGCCGAGCTGCTTCGCGTCGACGCGCGCTTTCGCAAGGCATAGCTTTGCCGCGTCGACGCCGAGATCGAGCGGGGTCCGGCCGCTCACGCACACGGACCGGCCTCCGAGCAGCCGCTCGATGGTGGCCGTGCTCGCGCCGTGCATGGCCGCGAGCTCGTCGAGACCGAGCTCGCGCTCTCCAGGCACGATGGCGATCGCCGTGATGCGCGGTCTGACGAGCGGGTCGCCCATGGCGGTGGAACCTAGCATGCGCGGTGCTACCGTTGCGCCGGCATGACGATCCAGCTCCCCCGCCTCGCGCTCGTGCTCCTCGTCGACGCTCCGGAAGGGTACGCGGCCACGCACTTCGGCGACGAGCAGGTTGCCGACCCGGCGCGCGCCGCCGAGCGCCTCTCGCGCGGCGAGAGCTGCGCGGTCGGGGTGGCCGAGGACCGGAGCGCCTGGCTCGCGCTCGGGCGTGCGCAACACGTGCCGGTCCACGTCCTTCGCTTCGGCGATGCGGTCGCTGCGAGCCGCCTCGCTCGCGAGGGCTTCCGACGCGTGCACGACGCGCGCGCGGACACAGTCGTCGAGCGCATGCCGATGCCCTTCGACCGACGCTTCGACCATGGTCCGTTCGACATCGTGGGGGACGTGCACGGCTGCCATCGCGAGCTGGGAGCGCTGCTCGACCGTCTCGGCTACGCGCGGGCCGCGCGCAGCCATCCGGATGGTCGCAAGGTCGTCTTCCTCGGCGATCTCGTCGATCGCGGCCCCGACGTGTACGGCGTCGTCACGCTCGTCATGGCGATGGTGCGCGCGGGCCATGCGCTGTGCCTGCCCGGCAACCACGAGCACAAGCTGGAGAAGAAGCTGCGGCGGCCGCCGTACGCGATGACGGAGCTCGCCGACTTCCTCTCGAGCTTGCCTTCGCACTACGTCCTCGATGGCGGCACGCTCGTCGTGGCGCATGCCGGCTTGCCGCTCGCGATGCACGGCCGCGACTCGGGTGCCGTCCGCGCGTTCACCCTGTATGGCGAGACGACGGGCGCGATGGCCCACGGCGTACCCGTGCGCGCCGACTGGTCCTCGCGCTACGTGGGTGCAGCGACGGTCGTGTATGGGCATACGCCAGTGCCGGAGGCCGTGTGGCTGAACAACACCATCTGTATCGACACCGGCTGCGTCTACGGCGGGGCCCTCACCGCGCTGCGCTGGCCTGAGCGCGAGCTGGTGTCGGTGCCGGCGGAGCGCGTGTGGGCGCCTCAGGCCGGCTTGATGCCGTTGAAGAAGTAGGCCATTGCGCTCTTGCCGAGCGCGAGTGTCCCGCTGTAGGCCACGGTCGCGCCGACGACGGAGCCCGCGCCGGGTATGAGCTTCATGAGCGCCGTGGCGGCCTGACGGAGGACGAGGCCGCCCGCAACATTGACCCCTGCGGCCGCGAGGAACTCGAGCGCCGTCTTCTGCGACAGCGGCTTGCCGGCCATCGCGCCGATGAACGCAATCATCGCGAGCTGGAGCGGCGTGATGAGCAGGATGTCCTCGAGCGGGATCGGCAGCGCCGCCACTGCAGCGGCGGCCTTCGCGACGTCCCCGACAAAGCTCTCGCAGATCTGCTTGGCAAGCTCGATGCTGCCGGTCGCCTGGTAGAACTGGAGCCGCGCGCTGGCAGGCAGCTTCTTGCCGATGATCAGGCGGAGCGCGTCGAGGTTCCAGAACACGTCGCCGGGTAGTACCTTCACCGGAACGAGCGCGTAGTAGTCGCCGCCGCGCGTGAAGCCTCCGCGCCACGGCTGCCAATCGGAGATGGGCTGCAGAGGCAGACCGCCGACGAGGCCTGCGCCGTAGTCGAGCCGCGCACGCACGAGCTCTGCCTTCTCAGGGTAGATCTCCGGGGGCCAGGCCGCGGGTCGTCCCTCGATGTCCGGCTTGGTCAGCACCATCACGATGGGCGGCATCGCGCCTCGGCGCTTGCGGGTGTATGCGGAGATCTCGGCCAGGGCACGCAGGTCCTCCGAGAACGATCGAAGGTTGGGCGATGCCACGACGTGGCAGATGACGTCGGGCCGGCGCGCGGCCAGGTCGTCGTGCACCGCCTCGAGCGCGCTCCGCGCCGAGGCACCGGCGGGCCGCGTCGACTCGAACAGGCCGCGCGAGTCCCATACCGTCCAGCGGCACTCTCCGCCGAAGTCGATCTCGTGCTCCTCCGCAGCGGCAGTCGTCGGCTCGAGATCGCCGACGGTCGCAACCGACCGCTCCGCCAGCGCGTTGACGAGGGACGACTTGCCGTCGCCGCTCCGGCCGAGCATGTAGAGCGCCGGCGCGCGACTTTCGGAGATGAGGTGCCGTAGCTCCGCGAACGCCGGCCCGAAGACCTTCTCCTTGACCGTCACACGCAGCGAGTCGCCGATCGGAAGCTGCGCGATGAGCCTGTCCGTCTGCTCGAACAGCTCCGCGAGGCTCTTGCGATCGAAGGTCATGACAGTAGCCTACCAAAGCTGCACCTGCGGTATGGTGGCGCAGATGGCTCGTCCTCCTCACGAACCGGGTGTCCTCAAGATCGGCGAGCCGATGCGCCGACGCCTCTCGCGGCTCCGCTGGCTCGAGCCCGGTTGCGGCCCGGCCACGCTCGATATCGAGCTCGTCCGGCACATCGAGCGAACCCTCTCCTGCCGCATCGACGACGACGCGCTCGCTGTCCTCGCCAGTGGCGTGAAGGATCTCGTGCACGACGCGGGCATGGATGCAAAGCGCGTCGTCGAGCGCACGCAGCTCGCACGCTCACGCGGCTGCCCACCCGAGCTCGTGGCGCTCGGCGGTCACCCCGCCGGCCAGGAGTTTTACTGCATCTCCCCCGGGCGTCCCGAGGGCAACCCACTCCTGATGATCGAGTACTCGACGAAGGATGGCGGCCTCGTCGCACGCACGATCGTCGAGTGGGCCGAGGCGCGCCTCGAGATCCGCCGCGAGGTGCACCTCAACGGCGATCCGGCCGAGCGCAGGCTCGTCTCCAAGGCGCCGACCGCGGCGCAGATCCTCGAGTTCCAGCCAGCGCTCGTCGTCGTTCAAGCCGAGGTCGCCCGCGTCGCGCGTCGCGTGCAACACGCCACGTTCGGCGAGGGCGAGGTCCTCTCCGAGCTCGGTCAGGGCGAGAACAAAAAGCTGAATGTCCGCTTTGCCGCCGGGGACAAGCTGCTGCTCGAGCGCGTCCTCCGCGACGTCGCGACCTAGCGCGACCCGACGCAGGCGCGGCGCGATCTCTTCATGCGCCCGCCGTGACGCGCGTGTCGGTGCGTGACGAGTTGCCACGATTTCGGAAGGCTCCCGAGAGTCGAAGCGCGCGAATGCAAACGAAGGGTCCCGTGGCACGATCGATGCTCCTCATGTCCGATGGGGTGGGTACGATGTGTCGAGTAGTGATTGCAGAAGACGATCTGGAGACTCGCTCGCTGATGCGACTCGCCTTGCGTCACATGGCCTGCGACATCCTCGAGGTGGGCTCGGGCCTCGAGCTGCTCGAAGCGATCGCATATGACGGCCCGTTCGACCTCATCGTGACGGATATAGCGATGCCGCATATCGACGGAGTGCGCGTCATCGCGATGGCGCGAAATGCAGGAGTCAACACCCCGATCCTCGTCGTGTCTGCCCACGCACCTGACGACCCCACCGCAGCCTGGCTCGGAGAGGTGAAGCTTCTGCGGAAGCCGTTTGGCCTCCAAGCCCTGCGTCAGGCCGTGACTTCGCTGCTCGGCAGCGAAGCGCCCAAGCTGTCGTAGACCTCCCCGAGAAGCGCGACGAGAATCGCCTGGTCGAAGGGCTCGTCGGTGCACCAGCCGGGAAAGCATCCCAATAAATCGTGGAGCTCGGCGCCGCGTCGCACGCTATGTCCGACGCGAGCAGCGCCACGGCTGCGCGGCCGTCGGCGATGATGGTGACCTGATCGAGGGTGCGTACCTCGTCGTCCACGACGAGCAGCCGCGGAAGCTACGGCAGAGGATTGACCGCCGGGGACTCCACGTTCACGGGCAGGAGGTCGGCTCGCGCGAACCAGCCCACGAGACGCTCGAGCCCGGCGGCGTCGCGCGCATCGAAGCGCGCGGGCTCCGCGGAGTCGATGTCGAGGACCGCGACTAGCCCGCCGCGGCGGTCGAGGATGGGAACGACGATCTCCGAGCGAGCGCGGGAATCACACGAGATGTGTCCCGGGAACGCGTGGACGTCGCCGACCACGACGGTCTGCCTCCGCTCGGCTGCAGTGCCACACACGCCGCGGCCGAATGCGATCTCGAGGCACCCGAGCGTCCCCTGATAGGGCCCGACGCGCAGCAGCGCGGGGCCGGCCACGACGTAAAACCCGGTCCACAGGTGACCAAAACCGTGGTGCAGGAGCGCGGCGAAGGTGGCCATCGCCGTGTAACGGTCGCGCACGCCGGCGAGCACCGACTCGACTGTGCTCGCGAGAGTGCAGTACGCGTCGTCGCGATCCGCCGCACGCAGATCTTGGGTCTGCTCCGCCACTGCTCCAGCGTACACAGTTCGACTCGACCCTGCGAGGCGCGCGGGTGATTCTTACAGCCGCATCAGCTCGACGCCCGTCGCCGTGATCTCGACCGCGCGCGCCGAGCCGTCCGCGCCCTTTGCGAGCGTGGCGCCCTCGCTGCTGAGGTGTGCCACCTCCTCCGCAGGGAGCGTGCGAACCCGGACCTCGCCGGAGATGCGCGCGGTCGCGCCTGCCGAGTCGGTCGGGACGAAGAAGCCGTAGTCCTTGAAGCGGACGCGGCATGTGGGCGACGTCGCATTTTCGGGAGAGAGCTCCATCCAGCAGCCCTTGCGCGAGCAGGCGGCGCGCACCTTCCCCTCCACAATCACCGACTTGCCTGCGTAGGAATCGGGGGACGCAAGCACGGCGGCGAGCGACGTGGTCTTGCCGCCGGGCAGCGGCGCACCGACGGCGATTGCGTCGTGCGGACCGAGCGAGGCGCCCGCGGTCCCACGATCCACGACGGCAGCCTGCGGCTGGGGCTTGCACGCGACGAGCGCGAGCCCCAGGACGACGAGCCCGCAGACGACGAGCGCGTGGACGGCGCGCGCCATCACTTGACCAGGCTGAACATGCGGCCGTATCGCCCCGCATAGAAGATCTTGAGGATGGGCAGGTCGCGCATGAAGCCGAGCGGGCCACCAGGCGGGACGGCGTCGGGGTTGCCCTGCGACCACCAGACGATCATCGCCTTACCCTTGATGTTGTCCTCGGGAACCTCGTGCCACCAGCGCGAATCGTGGGAGTTGTCGCGGTTGTCGCCGAGCACGTAGACGCTCTGCGGCGGCACCGTGAAAGGCGAGGTGTTGTGCGGCGGGCCCGGCGTGTCGAGCCCGGGGTTGTGATAGGTCGTGTATTCCATGCCGCGGACGGTCTCGCGCGTGATCTCGCAGTCGCGCTTCTCCCACTGCTCCGTCGCCTCGTCGTAGTCGTCGTAAATGCAGTCGCCCTTCTGCAGCTCGTGCGGCACGGCCTCGTTGTTGACGTAGAGCAGGCCGTCGCGCATCTGCACCGTGTCGCCCGCGACGGCGACGATGCGCTTGATGAAGTCCTTGTCCGGGTCCTTCGGATAAATGAAGACGATGACCTCACCGCGGTGAGGCGCCCGCACGCTCTTGCCCAGCTTGAAGTTTGTGAACGGGATGCGCACGCCGTAGATGAACTTGTTGACGAAGATGTGATCGCCGACCTGCAGCGTCGGGATCATCGAGCCCGACGGGATCTTGAACGCCTCCACGACGAACGCGCGCAGGAAGAGCGCGATGAGGACTGCCGTGCCGACCGCCTCGATGTACTGCCGGGTCGTCGACTTTCGCGAGAACGAGAGGTAGTCATCGAGCGCATGATCGAGCGCCGAGAGCGCCTCGCCGAGCTCGTCGAGGCTGCCGCTCCTGGAGGCGGTCTCGAAGCGTGTGGCTGCGACGTCGACAGCAGCGCGCGAGCTCGGTTCGAGCCGGTACCCGTAGCGACGCAGTCCACGGCGCGCCTCCAGCACGAGCACGTTGCCGTCGCGGAGGATGCGGCGACGCTGCGACCAGGTGGTGTACGCGGCGAGCGGCATCAGTCCACCTTGAGGACGGCGAGGAAGGCTTCCTGCGGGATCTCGACGGTGCCGACCTGCTTCATCCGCTTCTTGCCTTCCTTCTGCCTCTCGAGGAGCTTGCGCTTTCGCGAGATGTCGCCGCCGTAGCACTTGGCGGTGACGTTCTTGCGTAGCGCCTTGACTGTGGTGCGAGCGATGACCTTGCTCCCGATGGCAGCCTGGATCGCGACCTCGAACTGCTGCGGCGGAATGAGTTCTTTCATCTTGCCACACAGGTCGTGGCCGCGATTGAACGACCGGTCGCGGTGGCTGATGATGGACAGTGCGTCGACCTTCTCGAGGTTGATGAGCAGGTCGAGACGAACGAGGTCGCTCTCGCGGTACTCCTTCACCTCGTAGTCGAGCGACGCGTACCCACGCGAGATGGTCTTCATCTTGTCGTAGAAGCCGAACACGACCTCGCCGAGCGGGAGGTCGTACTTCACGATGACCCGGTTATCGCCCGCGTAATCGAGGCCGGTCTGCATGCCGCGGCGCTCCTGGCAGAGCGTGATGATGTTGCCGACGTACTCCTGCGGCACGTGGATCGTGGCCGCGATGATCGGCTCCTCGATGTGGCGGTACTTGCCGAGGTCGGGCACCTCGGACGGGTTGGCAATCTCCTTCACAGTCCCGTCGTTCATCGTCAGGCGGTAGCGCACAGTCGGTGCCGTCACGATGAGGTCCATCGAGTACTCGCGCTCGAGGCGCTCCTGCACAATCTCCATGTGCAGGAGGCCGAGGAAGCCGCAGCGAAAGCCGAAGCCGAGCGCCATCGAGGTCTCGAAGTCGTAGGTGAACGACGAGTCGTTGAGCGCGAGCTTCTCGAGCGCGTCGCGGAGATCGGGGTACTTGGCGGAGTCCGTCGGAAAGATGCCGGCGAAGACCATCGGCTTTGCGAGCTTGAAGCCCGGCAGCGCGGGCGCCGGGTTTGCGGCCAGCGTGATGGTGTCGCCGATTTTCGTGTCCTTGATCTCCTTGATGTTCGCAATCACGAAGCCGACCTCGCCGATGGACAGGTCGGTGAGCTCGACGGGATGCGGCGTGAACGCTCCGACGGAGAGCACCTCGTGCTCCTTCTCGGTGGCGATGAGGCGGATGCGGTCGCCTTTCTTCATCGTGCCCGACTTCACGCGCACGAGGCAGACGACGCCCTTGTACGTGTCGTACCAGCTGTCGAAGATGAGGGCCTGCAGCGGCGCGCTCGCCTCGCCCTTCGGGGGCGGGACGCGCTTGACGATCGCCTCGAGCACG
>JAYTLP010000423.1:0-3387 GCA_043729375.1 Myxococcales bacterium | reverse complement strand
AGGTCTTTCGGTCCGCCGACGCTGTGGTCCTCCTCGGAAACCGATCAGCAATCTACGAGGCGACAACTACCCTGACACAGGGGGGTGTTTCCCAGCCAGGAGGACACGCTCAAGCAGCCGTCGGCGCTCTTCACGGCACTGCGGAGTGGTGAGAAGGAAGCCGCAGTCACGGCCCACGTCACGCCCCATCGCATGCGCTGCGCGTTCAACGATCTGCTGCGGCTCGCGGGAGTGGATCAGGTGACCCGCAGGTTGATGATCGGGCACGTCACGGAGGAGATGCAGGAGCACTACAGCAGCGCGTCGCTCGACGAGAAGCGCGAGGCGATGAAGGCCGTCGCGGCCAGGTTGGAAGTGGTACGTCGGGTCCGGGACAACGGGTGGTGATAAAGGTGGTGATACACCCCGAAAAACGGTCGCCGATGGGGTCGAGGCGTGCGCGTGAGGCTTTAGATTCCGGCGAGATACCTGGTCGGGGCGACAGGATTCGAACCTGCGGCATCCTGGTCCCAAACCAGGCGCGCTACCAGACTGCGCTACGCCCCGAGTCCCCCGGAATACCCGAAGTGGCTGGCCTCATCAAGTTGCTATCATCGCGGCGTGCGCATGGTCCTTGCTTCCTTTCTCGTTTGCTCGGCGTTCCCGGCACTCGCGGCACCCGCTGCGCTCGACGTGCTCGCCGCCTACCGGCGCGAGGTCGTGACGCAGCTCGAGTGGACGCAGCACAAGATCGACGCCGACACGATCGTTGGCGAGGTGCGCGCCGGCAACTGTGCCCGTGCGTTCGGCCGAGAAGACGACTGCGCCACACCGGAGGCGCGTGCCACGCTCGTCCGCACCATCGAAGGGCTCATCGCCGAGCGACACCACGTCGCCTACACGCGCGAGCAGGTCCAGGTGCCGATGAGCCTCGAGCAGCGGCTCAAGGATCGCGTCACCCGACTCGATGCCTCGATGACGAAGCTGCGCGCCGGCAAGACGAAGGGCGTCTACTGCGACCGCAAGCACACGAAGCTGGACCTCGGCAACGGCTGCTACACCCTCGGCGGTGACTGACCGTCTAGCGAGCCGAGAGCGCCGCGACGAGCTCGGCGAGCGCGCGACCACGGTGCGAGCAGCTGTTCTTCTCCTCGGCGGAAAGCTCGGCCATCGTGCGGTCGTCCACGAGGAACAGCGGGTCGTAACCGAAGCCGCCGTTGCCGCGGGGCGCGTCCGCGATGCGACCCTCGCACGTCCCGTCCACCACGATGCGTCGACCGCCGGGCTCGAGGTACACGAGTGTGCAGCGAAAGCGCGCGGTGCGGTCCTCGACTCCGGCGAGCTCGCGCAGGAGCCGCGCGTTGTTCGCGCAGTCGTCGTGCGCGACACCGGCGTAGCGAGCGGAGTGCACACCTGGTGCGCCTCCCAGTGCATCGACCTCGAGCCCACTGTCGTCTGCGAGGACCGCAACGCCGCTGGCCTGGAGCGCGGCCCTGGCCTTGAGCTCCGCGTTCTCGAGGAAGGTGTCGCCTGTCTCCTCGACCTCGCCTGCGCCGACCTCCTCGAGCGTGAGCAGCTCGTAGCCGAGCGGCGCCAGCGACGCCTCGAGCTCGCGCTTCTTGCCCGCGTTGCGCGTGGCGACGACCAGAGCGCGTCTCATGAACTCGAACCGAGCCTCGTCTCGCGAGGAGTCGCGGCCGCGAGGCGCGACGAAGGTGGATACCCGTAGGTATCCGACCGAGAAGCAACGCAGTCGGACGCGGCCCGCAGCAGGCGAGGCGACGGGAGAGGTCGAGAGACGTGCTCTGACCTCATGCGTTGCGGGCCTTCACGATTGCTGCGCGCTGGAGCGCGACGAGCTGCGCGATGCCGCCCTGCGCGAGATCCATCATCTGGTCCATCTGTACGCGCGAGAACGTGCCCTGCTCCGCCGTGCCCTGCACCTCGACGAGCGCGCTCTCGTGCGTCATGACCACGTTCATGTCGACCTCGGCCGTCGAGTCCTCGACGTACGGAAGGTCGAGCCGCGCCTCGCCGTCGATGATGCCGACAGACACCGCGGCCACCTCGCCGCGCAGCGGGTCCTTGGTCACGAGCTTCTTCTTGCGCAGGCCGTCGATGGCGAGCGCGAGCGCGACGTACCCGCCCGTGATCGCCGCGGTGCGCGTCCCGCCGTCGGCCTGCAGGACGTCGCAGTCGATGGTGATGGAGCGTGGCCCGAGGATCTTCGTGTCGATCGATGCGCGCAGCGAGCGGCCGATGAGGCGCTCGATCTCCTTCGCGCGGCCGTTCGATCCACGACCGCCGCGCGTGTTCGTGGCGCGCGGCAGCATCGCGTACTCGGCGGTGACCCAGCCCTTGCCCGAGTCCTTGAGGAACGGCGGCACTCGCTCCTCGACAGAGGCGGTGCACAGGACCCACGTCTGGCCGTACCGCACCAGCGCGGAGCCCTCCGGGTCCTTCAACCAGCCGGTCTCGATGGATACGGGGCGGAGCTCGTCGTTACGTCGACCGTCGGGGCGCATGCCCGGACCATCGTACGGGCGCTAGCGAGGTGTCAACGCGCGGCGACCGGCGCGCTCTGCTGACGCACGAACGCGAGGATGCCGCTCGCGATGAGGTGCGCGGTCCTCGCCTGGCCGGCCGCGCTCGCGAGGAGGCGCCCCTCGACGGCGTGATCGAGGAAGCCGGCCTCGACGAGGATCGCCGGGACCTCGGCATCGGCGAGGACGTCGTGCGACGCCTGCCGCACGCCGCGATCGGTCGGGAAGTACCCGGGCCCGTCGGGGGTCGAGGTGCCCTCGAGCAGGTGCTGCTGCACGAGCTCGGCGAGCTGAAGCGAGGCGCGCGCCGTGGCCAGCACGTGCTGCTCGGCGAGCACCGCCGCACCGTCGTCCGGGGCGAGCTGCGCGGCGAGGTGCGCGTGCACGTCGATCGCGTCGCGAGACAGGAGGTACGTCTCGATGCCGTGCCGCGAGTGGTCCGGCGACGCGTTGGTGTGGATGCTGACGAAGCAGCGGGGCGCGAGTGCATTCGCGAGGCGGGCCCGTGCTCGCAGCGGAACGTACTCGTCCGCCGTCCGGGTCAGCGAAACGACGAGACCCGCCTCGCGCAGCTCGCGCGCAACGGCCTTGCTGATGGCGAGCGTCGCCTGCTTCTCGAGCAGCTCGCCCCGCCCAGGAGAGCCGGTGTTGGTGCCGCCGTGGCCCGGATCGAGGACGACGTCTGTCCTCGGGACGCTCGCGTCTGCCGGCGCCGCAGCGACGGGCGCGACCCAGCCGAGACCAAGCCCGACCAGCAGCATGCGTGTGAGTCGACCCATGTGTGTGTATGTAGTTTCGAGCCGGGGCATGCGCCGAGCAAGTTTTTGCGGGGACGAGCATGCGACTTGCGGCGACGGGGCTGCCA
>JAYTLP010000422.1:0-18020 GCA_043729375.1 Myxococcales bacterium | reverse complement strand
CAGAACGTCGGCGATCCGTCGCTGAACGTCCCGCCGAAGATGACGGCGCCGCAAGGCGAGTCCGGCACGACCGACTTTGGCGGCTTCGTCGGGACCAAGGAGACGAACCCCGCCCTCATGGGGGCGAGCCGCTACCGCACGTTCTCCGACTTCATCGCCAACGTCCCGGCCGTCGGGGCGAGCGTGCGCTACATCCTCAACCTGGTGGCCCGCCCAACCTGGGCCTTCGACCCGGCCGACGACTCCTCGGAGGCCAAGCGTCTCGCCGAGATCGTGTCCAAGTCGCTGCTCGTCGACCTCAAGACGCCGTGGCGCCGTGTCGTCCGTCGTGCCGCGACCTACCGCTTCTACGGCTTCTCCCTCCAGGAATGGTGGATGGAGAAGACCAAGAAGGGGCACCTCGCGATCTACGACGTGCGGCCCCGTCCGCAGCGGACCATCGAGCGGTGGGACATGGACGAGACCGGCGCGGTCTACGCGGTCGGCCAGCGCTCCGTCCACACCGGCACGATCAAGCCGATCCCTCGCAGCAAGCTCCTCTACCTGGTCGACGACGCGCTCGACGACTCGCCCGAGGGCATGGGTCTCCTGCGGCAGGTCGCGACTGCGGTTCACAAGCTCGAGCGGATCAGCGACCTCGAGAACATCGCCTTCGAGAACGATCTGCGCGGCATCCCGATCGTCCGGATCCCGTACATGCTGTTGGCGAAGCTGGTCAAGAAGGGACCAGCCAACGGCGGCATCACGAAGGAGGAGCGCGACAACATCGTCCGCCCCCTCGAGCTGATCGCTCGCAAGCACATCCGCGTCTCGAACATGTCGATCGCGATGGACTCGTCGACGTACACGTCGCAGGACCAGACCGGGCAGCCGTCTCAGGTTCCGCTGTTCGGCTTCGAGACCCTGCGAGGGCAGTCGCCGGCCGCAATCGCAGCCCAGGCGGCGATCGAGCGGCTGGTCTGGGAGATCATGCAGCTCTTTGGCTGCGAGTCGCTGCTCCTCGGCAAGAACGGCAAGGGGGCCTTCGCGCTGTCGAAGGACAAGACCCAGTCGATCCTCATGGTGATCGACGGCATCATCTCGGATCTCATCGACCAGGTCCGGCTCGATCTGATCATGCCGATGTTCGTCGAGAACGGCTGGGACACCGATCTGATCCCGCAGATCACGACCAACGCCTCGCAGTATCGAGATCTGACCGAGATCTCGACCATGCTCAAGGACCTGGCGACCGCGGGCGTCATGCTCCAGCCCAACGACAAGGTGATCCCGGCCATGCGGCGCGCGGCCAATCTGCCGCTGCCCCCCGACACCGACATGCGGCAGATGATCGCCGACGCCGCGGCCATGGCGGTCGGCGGCAGCGTGTCGCCTGACGGTCAGGTGATCCCGCCGAAGACCGTGACGGCGCCGCGGGAGCCGCTGGCGAAGTCGTGGGCGGAGGTGGCGGACCTCGAGAACGAGCAGGTTCTGGCGGGATTCAACGTTCCAGTATAGACATCGGGGCTCAACCTCAGGAGCCCTGCGAATGTCCGAGCTGCCCCCCTCCACCGTCGTCGTCGGCATCATGCAGCCGATGACTCGAGACACCCTCCGCCTCGGCGGGCGCTCCTCCGCGCGCGGCGAGGGCCGCGGCAGCGTCGACCTCGCGTACGCCCGCGACCTAGCGTGCCGTCGCGTCGGCCCCGCCGCCGAGGCCGCGATCGGCCGCGCGCTGCTGGGCCTGGCCGCGCAGGGCGGCGACGTCGCCGCGCTCGCCAAGGGCATGAACGAGATCCTGGCCCTGGCCGAGGGGGTCGTGTCGGGCAGCCCGTCCGTCGTCGCCGTCGCCGCCGCCAACCGCCTCGTCACCCCCGAGGGTGTGATCGCGAACGCGGGCAAGGAGGGCGCCGCGGACCTCTTCGCTCTCGCGTATGCGGTCCTGCACTTCGACGAAGTCCGCGCCCTGAATGGAGGTCTGTCGTGAGCAAATCCAACGCCGCCGAGAACGCGATCCAGCTACTGATCTACAACGCGACCGCTTGGGCTGACATCGCCGACAACGACGCCACGTCACCCGCGGCCAACATCCACGTCGCGGGGCACACCGCGGACCCTGGCGAGGCTGGCGCCGGGAACACGAGCGAGCTGGCGTACACCAGCTACGCTCGCGTCGCCGTCGCCCGCTCGGGCTCCGGCTGGACCGTTACCGCGAACAGCGTGTCGCCCGTCGGCGTGATCACGTTCCCGGCCGGCACGGGCGGCAGCGGGACCATGACGCACTTCTCGACGACGATCGGGGCGAGCGGTGCCACCGTGATCATCCACTCGGGCACCGTCACGCCGAACATCGTGTGCGGCAACGGCATCACGCCGTCGCTCACGACCGCGACCGCTATCACCGAGGACTGAGCCTCATCGCTGCCGTCCTCGACGGCAAAGGGACGGTGAGCCATGGCCTTCGCGCCTGCGGACCGCGTCAAGGAGACGACCACCACGACGGGGACGGGGACCTACGATCTCGGCGGCGCGGCGTCCAGCTTTCGGACGTTCGTGGCCGGAGTTGGCACAGGGAACCGCTGTACCTACTGTGTCGTCGAGGGCGCGAACTGGGAGATCAACGAAGGCACGGTCACCGACGCGGCGACCGATACGCTAACTCGTGATCGACTTCTCGCGTCGTCGTCGGGGGCTGCGATCTCTTGGACGGCCGGATCGCGGCAGATTTTCGCGGTCTATTCGGCGGCGGACCCGAACCCGCGTACGGTTCTGCTCGGGGCGAATCATGCGATCTCGTCGACGACGGCGACCGAGGTGATGCAGTTCGCCAACGTGCAGCCAGGCACCTACAAGATCGAGTGGGTGATCCGCTGGCAGTCGGCGACTACTACGGTAGGCATCAAGTTCGGGGTCAACTTCACGGGCACCGCTGCGAGCCCGATCCTCCAGCGGCGTGACGTCACGACGGGGACGACGGCGGCGACGGGCGTGGCGGACGGCACGGCCAACGCCGGCACCGGCCAGCTCGTCGAGGGCCGCGCCTCGCTGGTCTACACCACCGCAGCGCCAGACCTCGGACCCAACACGGGCGGCGTCGATACCGCCAACGCCAATCAGTTGTCGATCATCGAAGGATCGATCATCGTC
The DNA here is from genome assembly GCA_043729375.1 of Myxococcales bacterium. Lineage (GTDB taxonomy): Bacteria > Myxococcota_A > Polyangia > Palsa-1104 > Palsa-1104 > JBDTCO01. The sequence goes on along the minus strand of JAYTLP010000422.1, from coordinate 14,894 downwards.
ACCGCGGCTGGTGACCTTGAGTTGTGGCACGGCTCGGAGACCGCGACATCCACGACGGTGATGGCAGGCTCAATGGGCATCCTCACGCGGGCGATCGGGTGAGGCTGAGTGTGGCACCTCGGCTGGTCTGAGGGCGCGTGGGGCGAGGGCGACGAGTCCCCCGTCTTCGCCGCGTCAGGCACCTCGACCGCACTCGGCGCCGGGGCGTCGTTCTCGGCGGCACCTGGGACGGCGGCGGGAACATCGTCGCCGACAGCGCTCTCGCCGCCCGGCGTTGAGATCGGCGTCGGACGGATCGTTCAGCGTCTCTTCTCGGTGAACCCGCCCGTGGGGACGCTGTCGACCTGGGACACCGACATGGTGGTGTCATCGATCGACACCGGGACCGACACGCTGACGTCGACGGGGCACGGGCTCACCCTCGACACGCTCCCTGGCCCCTTCTACGCGACGACGACGGGGGTATTCCCGACGGGCATGGACGGCGCCACGCGCTACTGGTGCGTCGTCCCGACAGCGAACACGTTCCAGATCGCGACGTCGATGCAGAACGCGCGCACGGGGACCGTGGTCAACCTGACTACGTCAGGGTCCGGGACCCTGACGTTCACGCGAGTGATCGCCACGCGAGCGAGCGTGACCGTTCTGATCGCAGGCGTCGCCCGCGGCGTGTGGTCGACCGATGGCACGGCGCCTTTTGACAACAAGGGCAACACATACACCGACCGCGACGACGAATTCGCATACGTCTCATTCCCCGGGGCGCGAGTGCGAATGGTTGCCGACGTCAGCGGCGCAGGCGGCCCGGCCCACACGGTCTCGGCAACGTGGGGCGATCTGGGCGGTTCCGGCGACGAGGTCACGGCCATCATGGTCGAGGTGATCGGCGGGACCCTGATCAAGCAGTTCGCGCACAGCGAGGTGGCGATCGGATCGACCACGATCACGGCGCCGGCACTGACGTCGAACGCGCCAGCGGTGTTCGTCTACTTCTTGTGGGGCAATGGCCCGGTGTTGCAGGATCACACCTGGACCGCGGTCGACGGGAACTGGGTCAAGCACGTCGAGGCCAGCGCCGAGGCGGACACGCACGCCAACGGGTACATCCAGTGCACGGTTTTCTCGCGGCGGTACTCGACGGCCCAGACCAACATCGCGCCGCAGTTCCAGGGCGTGCTCCAGGAGGGCGCGCAGTTCTTCGGCTACGTCGTGCAGTCCATCGACCTGTACGAGTCGGTGGGCGCGGCGAGCGGCACGTCGACAGTATCGGCGGCGGGCGCGCAGCTCGCGAGCGCCGCCGGCTCGGCGGCGGGGGCATCCACTGTCGCCGCTGTCGCCGCTGCGTCCGCAGGTGTCGGCGATGCAGCGGGCACAGGGTCGGCCACTGCCGTCGGTACCGCGATCACGTCGGCCAGCGGCGCAGCGGCAGGGAGCTCGACGCCCACTGGCATCGGCGCGGCGCTCGCCGCGAGTCCGGCAGTTGCGGGAGGTACGAGCACCCCGGCCGCTGTCGGCGCATCTGTTGCAACTGCCTCAGGGGCAGCAGCGGGCACTTCGGGCGTGGCCGCCGCCGGCGCCAGCGCGGCGGCAACTGCCGGAACAGCGTCCGGCACTTCGCCTACAACGGCTGCCGGCACGGCCTCGTCGACGGCAGCGGGCTCGGCGGCCGGCACGTCCACGCCCGCTGGCGTCGGCGCAACCACCGCCAGCGGGCTCGCTGCAAGTGCCGGCACCTCGACTGCTAGCGGAGTCGGCGCCGCGGCGGTGGCCGCTGTCGGCTCTGCGGCCGGCGCGGGCAGCGCGTCGAGCACCGCTACCTCGCAGGCTGCGGGCACCGCGGCGGGGACGTCGAGCACCCTGGGTGCAGGTGCCGCGAACTCCGCGGCAGCAGGGGCGGCTAGCGGTTCGAGCACGGCCGCGGCAGCAGGGGGCGCGCTCATAGGAACCGAAGGGTCGGCCGCCGGCACGAGCGGAGCGATCGGCAGCGGCGCAGCCGTAGCGAGCAGCGCGGGAGCCTCGTCGGGAACTTCGAGTGCCGCTGCGGCCGGCGGCGCCGTTGTGGCCGCAGCGGGAACTGCGGCGGGGACCTCGACAGCCATGGGCACGGCACCGCCGGCCGCCCTAGTCCCGCTCCCCTCCGATCTCGAAGTCCTGACGGTCGGGAACATGACATTCTTCGTCTCGGCTATCGGAGCCCGCGCGTTTACTGTCGCTCCGGCCCTCGGGGATCTACCCTTCGCCCTGGTCGAGGTCTGAATGTCCCACGTCGCCACCAAGAACTTTCACCGGATGGTCGAGGAGACCCACGCGGAAATCTTCACGTTCTCGATGACCGCAGAGCAAGCCCTAACCCTGGGGTACGCCGACCTCACCGCGGCGTTCACGGCCCTCGGCCTGGCAACCATCGAGCTCGTCATCCCCGCGCTGACCGAGACCGTCGACTGCACAGTGACTCCAGTGCAGTCGGCCACCAAGGTCACGGTCACGATCAAGATCTCTCCTCCGGTCGAACTGACCGACACGGCTATGGATCACGACTGCCACGTCGTCCTCGAGTCTGGGTCGACTACGTCGGAGCGTTGGATCTGCCAGGGGCGGTGGACGGTGTCCGAGATTCCGAGCGGGTGATAGGCTAGGCGCATGGGTACCGTCGCGATCAACGGGAACACGTACACGGTCTACGGCACGCTCGCCGAGGCCGATGTGTACCTCGGCGGCTCGTTCCGCTTCGCCTCTGCGTGGGCGACGCTGACGCCGGATCGGAAGAAGCAGGCGCTGGTCGAGGTGGCGCGCACCTTCGACGCGAAGCAGTGGCTCGGGGTCGTGGTCTCGAGTTCCCAAGCGCTGGCGTGGCCGCGGACCGGGACCTTCGGTACCAACGTCACGCCCGATGCTGTCGTCGACGCCTCGTTCCTGATGGCAGGGCTCCTGGCCAAGAACCCGGGGCTGCTCGGTGGCGGCAACGCCCAGGCGCCGCTCCAGACCCTCAAGGAGGGGCCGACCTCGGCGACCTTCTTCTTCCAGGCTCGGACGGCGGGACCGGGGAGCGTGGACGAGGTCGACGCGCTGCTGGCCCTGTACCTGGGCTCCGACGACGCGCCTTCGATGGCGGGGCAGGTCAGCGGCACCGACGGCGTCACCGCCTTCTCCGATGACTACGCGCTGGAGATCTCGTGAGGTTCGGGATCGACCTCGCTGGGATCGTCCACGAGACTTTCGCCCCCGACGGTGATCCGATGACCCTCGTCAAAGTGTCGACCGGCGAGCTCAAGGACGGCGGCATCAGCGGGCGAGAGACCTCGACCACGGAGTACCCGTGCGCTGGGTATCGCGTCGAGTACGACTCGTCGCGGATCGACGACGAGATGATCCTCAAGAACGACTGCGAGCTGAGGATCTATCCGCGCACGCTACCTGACGGCGTGCGGCCGAGTGGCCGAGACACGATCGTCCACGACGGCACGACGTTCTCCGTCGTGATGTGCAAGTGGGACCAGGCGAAGTCGATGCACGTCGTCCAGGCGCGCGGTCCGGCTGTTCCGTGATCGATCTCAGCACGGCGCTCGACCGCGCCGAAGGCTCTCTCCGCCGCGCCTGGCGCGCGGCCATCTCCCGCCTGCTCGCACGCAATCCCTGGGCCGACGTGACTGCACGGTACCGGCTGCAAGGTATCGACGCTGCGCTCGTCGGCCTGACCGAGGCCGCCGAGGAAGTCTCCGCCGGGCTCCGCCACGAGATCCTGCTGGTGGCCGCGCTCATGCAGCGCGCCCTGCGCGCTCGAGCGCCCTTTGCCTTCGACATCACGCATTGGCGGTTCCAAGATCTCCTACGGACCATGGAGGACACCCTGGTCCGAGTCCTCCGCACCAGCGCCAAGCGCGCCGTCGAGGAGGGGCTCCCAGGAGGCGTCGGCCTGGGCCTCGACCAGGTCGAGCTGCTGGCGTCGTACGACAAGACGCCCCGCGAAAACGGACCTCGGATGACTGCCCAGGTGGCGGTCATCATGCGCGCCCACCAGGAGGATCGCATCGCGCTCTGGCTGGCTCAGGTCGCGGTCAACGAGACCGCGATCCAAGCCGCCAACCAGGCTATCGAATTCGGCGCGATCCCGTCCGCCTACCTGGTGTGGAACACCCGACAGGATCCGCAGGTGCGGGACAGCCACGAGGGGATGCACGATCAACGTCGCCCGATTGGCCAGTCGTTCCGCTCCGGCCTCGGCAACGCGCTGCGGTTCCCCGGCGATCCGCGAGCCCCGGATCGCGATCGACGTGGCTGCCGATGCGGCCTGACGGTCGGGTTCTAGCGAAGGAACTTGTGCAACTCTCTGACCTCTATTAGAGGTGCGATCTGTGAGCGACGAAGACGAGGGCACCATCCGGGGTCGGGTTCTCAAGAACCTCCTGCCTCCGACCGCCGAGCAGCCGCTCGGCGTGATCCTCGCGTTTGCCGCCGTCTCGTGGAAGCGCAACCTCGAGACCAGGGCTCTCGAGCCCTACTTCGACTTCCACGACGACCACATCACCGACGGCGCCATCGTCAAGGGCGCCTTCAAGTTCGCCAAGGGCAAGCGGACCATGCTGGCGATGCACGACGGTGACCCCGTCGGCGAAGTCATCTGGTCGTTCCCGATGACTCGCGAGATCGCCGCGGCGTTCAAGTTCGTCGGCGAGGAGTACGGCTGGCTGGTCGGCCTCGCCCCGGCCAACGCCGAGGCGGCGAAGAAGTGTGCCGATGGAACCTACTCCGGCGTTTCCATCGGCGGCTGGTTCACCCGGCTCCGCAAAGCGTACACGGCCGGCACCTGCCCCGAGTGCGAGGCGGCGATAGGTCCCGGCAACTGCAAGCACCAGATCGCGGAGGCCGCGTGACCGCGCCCCGCGCCAAGCGAGTCATCGTCGACATGGACGTCGAGGAGATCTCGCCCGTTGACGAGCCGGCCCAGGAGCCGGCGACCATTCGCGCCCACAAGAACCGAACCGGAGCAGCCCCCATGGCCGACAAGACCCCCGCCCAGTACGACGCCGAGATCACCGAGCTCCAGGCGTCGAACAAGCGCCTCGCCGCGCTCGCGTCGATGACCGATGACGAGAAGGCGTACCACCGCCAGCTCGACGTCGAGGACCGCCCCGTGTTCCTCGGCAAGTCGGCGACCGACCGCCAGGCCGAGGTCAAGGCGGCGCGCGACGCCGACCCCGAGGTCTACGAGGCGAAGACCGGCAAGTCGAAGGGCCGCAAGTTCCGCAAGTCGGAGCAGGCGCTGGCCGACATGGCGCAGGAGCTGGACGAGCAGCACGACTCGAAGGCGCTCGTCGTCGAGGCTGGCCGCAAGGCCCGCATCGAGACCCGCGTCAAGTCGTTCAAGCACCTGACCAACGACAAGAACGGCCTCGCGGTCGCGATCGACGCGATCGACCGGCTGCCCGAGGGCGAAGGCAAGGAGGCGGCCTGGAAGATGCTCGAGGCCGCCAACGCCACCGCCACCGGCCGCCACGAGGTCTTCGGCGAGGACGCGGCCGGCATCACCGTCGAGGTCACCGCCGCCGAGGCCAAGTTCAAGGAGCGGGTCGACGCCTTCGCGACCAAGAACAAGATCTCCGCCGAGGAGGCCATGGCCCGCGCCCCGCTCGAGGATCGCGTCGCCATGAAGCTCATGAACGACTGGCGCGTCGCGCAGAAGGCCGCGCAGAACTAACCTTCGCGCCCCGTCGAATCCACCTGACCGCACCTGACCGGAGAACGCCACCATGACCGAGTACGCCCCCAACTTCGAGGCCAACAGCATCCCCTTCGGCAACCTGCTCGCGGGGGCGGCCGTCACCGAGTTCCGGTGCGTGACCATCGGCTCGTCTTCGAGCGTGGTCCAGACCGTGGCTGGCGGGCGCGTCGACGGTGTCGCCAAGATCGCGGCCGAGTCCGGCAAGCCGGTCACGTTCGCCCGCGACGGCATCGTGACCGTCAAGGCCGGCGGCACGTTCTCCGACGGTGACCCGCTGATCTCGACCACCGACGGCAAGGTCATCGCCGCGACCGATGGCTTCGGCTACCTGGTCGCGCTCGAGGGTGCCACCGTCGACGCCGAGGTGCGCGCGTACCTCAAGGAGCGCGTCAACGCCCCCACCGGCATCGAGGTCATCACCAACACTCCCGGTGCGATCTCGCTGGCCACGTACTTCACCCTGATCATCCCGACCGGCACCGACGCGATGACCCTGGCGGCCGGCTACGATGGCCAGCGCAAGGTCATCCGCCAGGGCACCGGCGCCAGCACCCCGTCGGCGGTCATCACCGGCGCGTTCTACACCGACGGCACCGCGACCACCACCGCGACCATGAACGCCGCGGGCGACCAGCTCGACCTCGTGTACTCGACCACGCTCGCCGCGTGGGTCGTGACCGCCAACGTCTCGACCACGATGAGCTGATCCCTCACCCGACCGTCAGGTCGGGTCCTCGACTTCGCACTAGCTTCCCCTACTTCTCGCAGGAGCCTCCGCCATGGCCGTCATCAATCTCCGCAACGTTCACGTCGATGCGCCCCTCACGGGGTTCTCGCTGGGGTTCCAGCAGTCGGCGGAGCGCTTCATCGCCTGGCGGGTCTTCCCGAACGTCCCGGTCCAGCACCAGTCCGACAAGTATTGGGTGTACCCGCGCGAGTATTTCTTCACCGAGGGCTTCCGCAAGTCCTCGCCGGGCTCGGCGGCCGGCGAGGTCACCTACGCGGTCGACTCCAGCCCGACGTTCTACTGCGACGTCTGGAAGGAGCGAACCCCGATCCTCCACCAGGTCCGCGCCAACGCCGACGCGGCGATCAACCCCGCGCTGCTCGCGACCAAGCTCCTGACCGAGCACGCGCTGGTGAAGCTCGAGCGCGACTGGATCGCGCGCTTCTTCCAGGGCGGCGTCTGGACCACCGACTACGACGGCGTCTCGGGCTCGCCCTCGACCAACCAGGTTCGGCAGTGGGACGACTACACCAACTCGGACCCGCTGCTCGACGTCGAGACGCTCAAGATCGCGCAGCTCGAGCTCACCGGCTACGAGCCGAACAAGATGGTGATCGGTCGCCGGGTTTGGGGTCGCCTCAAGAACCACCCCGACATCGTCGACCGGATCAAGTACGGCCAGACCCCCGGCTCGGCCGCGAAGGTGACCCGGCAGGCGGTCGCGGCGCTGCTCGACCTGGAGGAGATCCTGGTCACCTCGGGCGTCCACAACACCGCCAAGCAGGGCAAGACCCCGTCGTACGGCTTCATCGGCGGCAACCACGCGCTGCTGGTCTACGCCCCGGGCACGATCGGCGAGAACGAGCCGGTCGCCGGTGCCAAGTTCTCCTGGACCGGAGAGGCGCCCGGCACCAACGACCAGGGCGGATCGATCCGCACCTGGACCTCGGACGAGACCGAGACCGAGTACGCCGAGATGAAGATGGCGTACGACCTCAAGCTCATCTCCGGCGACCTCGGCTGCTTCATCGAGAACGTCGTCGCGAGCTGAACTTGACTCCTGCTTGGCCTACAGGCAGGATTCAGTGATGCCCACCGCGAGCTTCGAGCCGTCCCGTCCCGTCCGCGTCGCCAAGCCGATTCCGATCGGCGGCGACAAGACCATCCCCGTCGGTACCCTCTGGGACTGGCAGAAGGCCGGCGTCAAGGAGGACCGCGTGGAGAAGCTCCACAAGCAGGGCTACCTCAAGCACACCGACGCCACGCCACCGCGGGTGACGCGGCGGCAGATCGCGGCGAAGAAGAAGCCGACCAAGAAGCGCTGACCGTCATGGCGAACCAGGCCACCGCGATCCGATCCCAGTTCGACCGCGGGATCTCCGCGCTCGTGGTCGGCGTCGCGGATGCCCTGGCGACCCTTCTGGTCGCGAAGAATCCGGTGAAGACCGGACACAGCCGCAACAACTGGCTGGAGACGATCGGAAGCCGATCGGGCTCGGTCGACGGCGATCGACTCTCGCCATCCAACGTGATGCAGGAAGCCTCGCTGAGCCTGCTCGACCACTACGATCACCGCATGGGCGCCGTCAACGTCGAGAACAACGTCGACTACATGGCGGCCCTGATGCGCGGATCGTCGTCCCAGGCCGCGGATGGCTGGGTCCAGGACGCGATCAACACCGTCGTCGAGCATGCCGACGTCATCCACCGGCAGGTCGCCAGGGTCTACTGGGGGCAGTCGTGACGACGCGAGGTGCGGCGATGGCCATCGCCGCGACCGCGTTCCGGGAGGCGTGGGAGGCCGCTGGCGACCCGTGCCCGTTCACGGTCGACAACGTCGACCTGGACACGGCGCCGGAGTGGGCGCGGTACCGCTTCATCGACGGCCCGTCCCTGCGTGAGACCCTGGGTACCCCGTCGCAGACCGAGCGCCGTGGCACGCTGTCCGTGACGATGTACACGGCGCAGGGCGCAGGGGCGAAGCGAGCCGACGACCTCATCGAGATCGTCAAGGCAAAGTTCGAGAAGAAGACCATCTCGGCGGTCGACTTCAAGGACGCGACGGCGACAGAGCTGCTCGCTCATCCCCCTTGGTACAAAGTGGAGGTCCGCATCCCCTTCACGTACTATGAGCACAAGTAGCGTTCCAGACCGTCAGGGGGCCTCTCTATGTCTCGCGTTCTCTCCAACTACACGTCGTTCGCTGTCGCCTTCGAGGCGTCCCTCGGTACGCTCCCCGGTTCGCCGTCCTGGCACCTGATGGAGCCGAACACCGTCCCGAAGGGCGGGCCGGAGGTCTCGAAGGTCACGCGTGAGCCGCTGTCGAAGCGACGACAGAACCAGAAGGGCGGAGTCACCGATCTCGACTCGTCCTGGCAGGCCGAGCTCGACGCCACCCGCGAGCATCTGCTCTATCTTCTGCCGCCCGCGATGTACACGGTCTGGACCGGGCCGCGGACCTACGTCCCGACCGCAGTCACCTCCACCGGGTACACCGTCGCCGCGAACGGCGACCTGCCGGCCGGCACGCTGATCGTGGCGAGCGGGCTCGCGACCGCGGCGAACAACTCGCCCACGACCTTCAAGGTGGTCGGAGCGGCGTCGACCGGCACCGAGATCAAGACCTCGGGCCTGACCGCGGAGGCGGCGATCCCGGCCGCGCAGAACGCGCTGGTCGAGGTCGCAGGCGTCCGCGGCGCGGTCGGCGACATCACCATCGCCTCCGGCAACCTGGTCTCCACGATCCTCGACTGGACCACGTTGCGGCTGCACGTCGGCATGTTCATCTGGATCGGCGGCGCGACCGCCAACACCTTCGTGACCGCGGCCGACCGCGGCCTGGCGCGCATCACGTCGATCTCGGCGACCACGCTCGGGCTCGACAAGAAGTCCTCCACGTTCGTCAACGACAACGGCGCCACGAAGTTGATCGACATCTACTTCGGACGCTGGGCGCGCAACGTCGACGTCGACGACTCGGAGTTCTCGGAGCAGACCCTCCAGGTCGAGACCCGGTTCCACGATCTCAACGGGGTCGGCACCCCCGAGTACACCTACGCGAAGGGCAACCTCGTCGACGAGATGGCGCTCGGCTTCTCGGGCCAGGACAAGGCGACGATGAGCCTGACACTGACCGGCACCGACACCCCGATCCCGGCGATCACGCGGGCGACCGGCGGCGCCACGCCGATCCTGCCGGTCCAGGTCAAGATGTTCAACACGTCGTCGGACCTGACCCGCCTCCGGGTCACCGAGGCGGATGAGACCGGGGTCACCAGCGACCTGACCGAGATGACGCTCACCCTCGGCAACAACGTCGACCCCGAGAAGGTGCTGGGCACCCTCGGCGCCCGCTTCATGAACTCGGGCAACTTCGACGTGACGGCGGAGACCACCTGCGTCCTGACCAGCTCGGAGGTGATCGCCGCAGTCCGTGACAACCGCGACATGACGATGGAGATCGGGTTCCGCAACGCCGACGGCGGGTTCGTGTTCGACCTACCGCTGATCACGCTGGGCGACGGCACCCCGGACTTCACCCCCGACCAGTCGGTCCGGGTGAAGCTCAAGCTCGAGGCGGTCGAGTCGCCGTCGTTGGGCTACACGATGAGCGTGAGCTGCTTCCCGTACTTGCCGGAGGCCTGACCGTCGGTACTAGTTCCCCACCTGTCGCTTCGACGGCAGGTTGCGCAGCCCCGTTCGGGGCTGTTGCTTTTTGCGCAGGCCCAAGGCACTCTCGCTGCATGAAGCTCGGCAATCTCCAGAAGGCAACTGCGGTCCCCGACACGCTCACCTGGTACGTCCCCAACTGGAATTCGAAGGACACGGTCCCGTCGATCGTGATCGAGCCGGCGACCACCACGAACCCGCGCTACATGAACGCGCGCATGGCGTGGGAGAAGTCGAGCGAGGGCCAGAAGATCGCGCGCAACGCCCGCAACCTCGCGCTCTCGGCGCTCGTCCAGATTCGCGAGGCCGATTACGGCGTCTTCGCGCACCTCGTCCACGGCTGGGCCGCCATCGTCGAGGACGACGGCAAGGCGGTCGAGTTCCCGAAGGCCGACGACCCGCAGCGCCTCGCCAAGATCGAGGAGGTCCTGCGTGCCCTGGGCGCCTACAACTTCGACGACCTGCGCAACATCGTGCGCAACCCGGAGAGGGCGCCTGCCGGGGTCGAGGCGCTCGCGGGAAACTGACAACGCGGCTGCTCTGGCACCAGCGCGTCGCTCGCGACGGAGAATCCTTCGAGCGCATCGCCGCTAAGGGAGGCGAGGCTACCCTCCCGGCCTGGTACACCGAGCCGCCGCCAGCCCCTGACCCCGACGTAGAGGAGTTCTACCTCCACGCGTGGGTGCGCCTGGGCCGCGACCGCCCCATGGGATCCGTCGCCCCCGGTCCGATTCCGTACGAGAGCATGCTGTGTTACGCTGAGCGCGCCGGAATCGAGGACGTCGAGGACTTCTGCACGATCATCTCGTCGATGGACGACGGGTACCTGAAAGAGGTACACGCGGAGATCGAGAAGAAGAACAAGGCGCCGCAGAGCCGGAGTCGAACCCCGAAGCGCTGACCAGTGGCCTCCTTCTACGTCAACATCGCCATCCGCGCCGCTGGGGCCAACGCGGCGATCACTGGCGTCGAGAAGTCGCTGCGGAGCTTGGATGACCAGGCGAAGCGGACCGGCAGCGCGCTCAACCGCATGTTCGGGGCGTTCTCGGCCGTCGTCCTGATCGGCGAGTTCATCAGCCTGACAGACACGTACACGACGCTGGCGGGGCGTATCGCGGTCGTCACAGACAGTCAGGGGCAGGCGAACGCCGTCATGGAAGAGGCGTTCGCGGTCGCCGACCGAGTCCGCGTTCCCGTCGAGGCGGTCGTCAACACGTACTCGCGCCTTCGGCAGGCGACCGAGACGATGGGGCTGTCGCACGCGCGCACGCTCAAGATGACCGAGACCCTGGCCGAGGGTCTGCGGGTCAACGGCGCGTCGGCGTCCGAGGCTGCGTCGACAATGCGGCAGTTCACCCAGGCGTTGTCGAAGGGGAAGCTGAACGGCGACGAGTTCATCTCCGTGATGGAGAACTCGCCGGCGATCGTGAAGCTGGTGGCGAAGGAGCTCAAGGTCACGCGCGGCGAGCTGTTCGCGCTGGCCAAGAGCGGCAAGATCGGCGCGCGAACGTTGGTCGACGCGCTGACAAAGGGCGCCGACGAGATCCACGCCAAGTTCCTCAAGATGCCGATCACGATCGGCCAGGCGCTGACGATCTTGCGCAACAACGCGGTCAAGTTCATCGGCGAGCTGACGACCTCGAGCGGCTTCGCAAAGGGACTGGCCCAGGGGATCGCGTTCGTGGGCCGGCACTTCGACGTGTTCGCGAAGGTGCTCCTGAGCGTGGCGAACATCCTCGGGATGTACTTCGTCAAGCAGGGGATCATGAAGGCCATCGCCGGCCTGCGGATGCTCGCCGTCTACGTCGCGACCAACCCGTTCACCGCCTTGATCATGGGCATCGTGTTCGTCGTCAGCCTGCTCGTTCAGTTCGGCGATCAGATCGACGTCACCCTGGACGGCACGGTGAAGTTCTCCGACGTCGTCACGGCGGCATGGGACGCCATCAAGAAGGCCGTCACGAGTGCCGCCGCTGCCGTCGGGCGCGGCATGGAGAGCCTGCTCAATGCGTTCTCAGACGGTCAGGAGTATTTCAAGGTCACGTTCGGCGACTTCCTGATCTTCGTCGCGATCTTCGTCGACAAGTTCATCATGATGTTTGACGTCGCCGGCAAGGCGATCGTCCTCATCCTGACCGGCATCCCAGCGGCCTCGGCCAGCGCACTCCTCACCGGAGTCTCGTACCTGCTTCGATCGCTGGCGTCGCAGCTCAACCTGTTCGTGCGCGGCTACAACGAGACGATCGGCCGCATCCCCGGGGTCGCCGACATCGGCCTGTTCAAGCTCGGGTCCGATGACGTGGCGGGGGCTGCCGACACGCTCAAGCGCTTCTCCCAGGAGGCGTACAAGGGCTACGCGGAGTCGATGCGCAAGATGACGGGCAGCGACGCCGGGCCGGTGCAGCAGTGGCTCGAGGGCGTACTGGGCGGTACCGGCAAGGCGAAGAAGGGGCTCGAGGACCTGAACGGCGTCGGCAAGGACACCTTCAAGCCGATCCCCGCCAACGCGAAGAAGGCGCGCGACGCGTTCGACCAGCTCCTCGAGCACCTGTACCCCGTCATCAAGGCGATGAACGATCTGCGCGATGCGCGGAAGACCGTCGACAAGGAGTTGGCGAAGGGGAGTGGCGAGGCGACGCTCTCGATCGAGGAAGGCAAGCAGCGGATCGACGCGCTCGGCAAGGCGTTGGACGCCGGCAAGATCTCCGCGGAGGAGTTCGCCGACGGGTACCAGGAGGTCGCCGACATGACGACCAAGCGCTCCGCCAGCCGCATCAACCAGGAAGAGGGCAATCGAATCCTCGATCGCCAGCGCTACATCCTCCTCGAGACGGCCGACGCCCTGGGCTACTACAACTACGTCTCCGGCCAGGCCCTCGAGCAGGCGTACGAACTCACCGCGATCCAGGACACCAAGACCGCCGACTTCAAGGCCGAGATCGAAGCGCGCGAGAAGCTCGCCGAGCTTATCGACAAGGGCATCGTGCTTTCGCAGTACGAGATCGACGCGCGCAAGGAGCGTGGCGTCGACACGACGGCCGACGAGAAGTTCCGAGCCGAGCAGCTCGACAACGCCCGCAACTCGGCCATGGTGACCGAGGCCGCCGCCGTCGCCACCGAGAAGGCGACCGAGCGCAACAAGCGCTTCAACGATCGCCTCGCCGACTCCGCCTCGATCAGCGAGGACTACGCCGCACAGCTCCAGGAGATCGTCGAGCAGTACGCCGCGGCGGCGGCCGGCACGTTCGACTACGCGCGGGCAGTCGACGAGCTCGACAAGAAGTTCGGGATCCTGATGGCGCCGCCGGAGATCCGGGTCGATCCGCGCATCGCGCAGATCGCGGAGATGCGGGAGGAGATCGAGAGGCTCGGCACGACGACCGCACTCCTCGAGCCGATCTTCTCCGCGCTCAACGCGCAGATCGTCTCCTTCGTGACGACCGGCAAGGCGTCGTTCGCCGATCTCGTCAACTCGGTCCTGGCGAGCCTCACGCAGCTCATCCTCAAAGTGATCGAGACCCGGATCATGATGGCGCTGCTAGGCATCGGCATGGGGAACCCTGCCGGTACGATCGTCGGAGGCCCGAACGGGCTGATCGAGATGGCGGGCTACGCCGATGGCGGCGCGTTCCGTGTCGCTGGGCAGCCTGGTCGCGACCGCAACATCGTGCCTCTCGCCCTCACCCGCGGTGAACGCGTCACGGTCGAGACGCAGCAGCAGCAGCGTCGCAACGATCGCGGATCGTCGGCACCGCCGCGCCTCAACGTCAGCGTGGTCAACCAGCTCGACCCGGGTCAGATGGTGCCCATGATCGGCAGCCGGGGCGGGCAGCGCCAGATCTACAACGCGATGCGCGTCGCCCCCCGGGCCGTGAGCCGGTCGCGATGATCATCACGTACCCGCCCGAGCGCTGGACCTGGCGCCTGGCCTGGGACACCTCGATCGTGCCGGGCTACAACCACGTCGAGCAGCGGGCCTGCGGCCGGCAGATCCCGACCGTCGAGTACGCCGCCGAGTACATCCTCGACCTCGCTGACTTACGTGAGGTGCGGACCGCGCTGTTCTCCGGCCCGGTGACGACTCACGAGCTGGCGCTCTGGCAGTGGGAGACCCGCGCGACGACCTCCAGCACGAACACCGTGACGGTGCCGGCGATGGACGGCGAGCCCATCGCGGTCGTCGGCCGGCGCTTCGTCTTGCAGTCGCCCGGGGTCGCCGACCTGGTCTGCACCGTGTCCGTAGTCGGCGGCGGGATCCCTGACTACATCCTGACGGTCGGGCAGAACGTCAGCGCGTTCAACGGCAGGCCGACGACGATGCTGCCACTGGGCGAGGTCTATCTGCGCGACAACCTCCAGACTGGCCGCTGGCGCAAGGACGAGGTCGGTCGCTGGGACCTGGCCGCCGTCAGCAAGACCCGGTACTCGGTGCTGGGTATCGACAGTGACGACGTCGCCGAGTACGACGGCTTCCTGCTGCTCGACATCTCGCCATCGATTGATCGGGACGGGCAGCCGCAGGAGCAGCATCAGGGCGGCGTCGGCGGACTCGACGACGGCGACGACTCGGTGCGCGTGCCGGTCACGGGCATGGCGCAAGGAAACATCGCGCGCGAGTCAAAGTTCTCCTGGCACACGTCGGCGCAGCGGCAGTTCTGGCTGAGCTTCCTCTACGTCGTCGCGGGGCGGCTGCGTCCGTTCCTGTTCCCGACGTGGCGACCTGACCTCGACCTCGAGCGGCTGGTGCAGGACGACATCAGCGAGCTGCTGGTGGCGGAC
>JAYTLP010000421.1:0-4086 GCA_043729375.1 Myxococcales bacterium | reverse complement strand
GCCAAAGGCGCCGTCGCGGCGGAGTCGCCGCGTAGCAGGGGTGGGGACCCTCGACGGCTTTGCCGGCGGGGCGGGGACGCAGTCCCCGTGGGAATGATCAAGACCGCCATGCGGGATGCCGCTTGCGGCATCACCTCAATGTAGAGGCGGTCTAGCCGAGGCTCCCCGGGTTGACACGCCACCGTCGAGCTCCGACCGTAACGCCATGACGAAGACGGGGAAGACGGCGCTGGTCACGGGAGCCTCTGCGGGGCTGGGGGCCGACTTCGCGCGGCTGTTCGCCGCGGACGGACACGATCTGGTGCTCGTCGCGCGACGCCGCGACAAGCTCGACGCGCTGGCACGCGAGCTCGAGGCCAAGCACGGCACGCGGGTGACGGTCATCGCGGCGGACCTCACGCGACCGGAGGCGCCCGCCGAGATCGTCGCGCAGCTCGCCGACACGGAGATCGAGTTCCTCGTCAACAACGCGGGCCTCGGCACGACGGGCGCGTTCGCGGCGTCCGACGTCTCGCGCGAGCTCGGCATGCTGGCGCTCAACATCACGGCACTCGTCCACCTCACGCGCCTGCTCCTTCCGGCGATGGTCGCACGCAAGAGCGGCCGCATCCTCAACATCGGCTCGACGGCGGGCTTTCTGCCCGGCCCGTTCATGGCGGGCTACTACGCGTCGAAGGCCTTCGTGAACTCGTTCACGGAGGCGCTCTCGTTCGAGCTGCGCGGCACGGGCGTCACCGCC
The DNA here is from genome assembly GCA_043729375.1 of Myxococcales bacterium. GTDB lineage: Bacteria > Myxococcota_A > Polyangia > Palsa-1104 > Palsa-1104 > JBDTCO01. Next base: position 3,347 of record JAYTLP010000421.1, on the reverse strand, counting down.
ACGGTCGCCTGCCCGGGCGCAACCGAGACCGAGTTTGCGGCCGTCGCCGGCGTGCAGAAGTCGAAGCTCTTCGCGGCGGGCACGATGGGGTCCGCCGAGGTGGCCGCGGCGTCCTACCGCGCGATGCTCGACGGCACACCGGTCGTCGTCACGGGCGTGCAGAACAAGCTCAAGATCTTCTCTCTGCGCTTCGCCCCGCGTTCGCTGGTCGCGTCGATGGCCGCGTCCCTCAACCGCCCAGGGGCGTGACATGACTCGCGCCGTTGCCGCCACCGGCGGCTACCAGGGCTCGACGAGGCGCCGCACGAGGTCGCGCACCGCTTCGGCATCGAAGGGCTTCGCGATGCGCGGGTTCGTGACGCGCTCGAGAAAGTCGCGCGCCGCGGGTGTGAACGCGCCGCCCGAGATGAACACCATGCGCGCCGCGAGGTCCGGTCGCTCGGCGAGGAGCGCGGCGTGAAGCTCCATGCCCGTCATGTCCGGCATCATGAGGTCCGAGAGGATCACGTCGAACGGCTCGCGCAGGAGGAGCTCGAGAGCCTCGCGCGCGTCGTTGACGATGGCGCACTCGTGCTCCCGGAGCACCCGCGCGAGAGCCTTCGCCACGAGGCGGTCGTCGTCGATGATGAGGACGCTGGCGCGGCCGCGCGCGACCTTCGGCGGGGATGCATCGTCAGCCGGCGCCGCACGCATCTCGTCCGGTGCAGGCAGGAGCACCACGCAAAAGACGGCGCCGCCACCCGGGTGATTGCTCGCCGTGATCTCACCGCCGAGCGAGGAGACGATGCTGTGGCACACGGAGAGGCCGAGGCCCATCCCTGCGCCCACCGCCTTGGTGGTGAAGAAGGGCTCGAACACGCGCCCGAGGGCTTCCGGCGCGATCCCGCTCCCCGTGTCGCGTATCTCCACGACGGCGCGACCCTGCGCGTCGGTCGACGTGGTGAGGTGAATCTCGTTCGCCTCGCGTTGGCCCACGGGGATGGCGTGCGCAGCGTTGCTGAGCAGGTGGACGAAGACCTGCCCCAGGCGGCTCTCGTCGGCGAGCACGCAGGGCACGGGTCCGTAGGTCCGCCGGAGGCGCGCGCGGTGGCGGAACTCGTTGAATGCCAGATCGATGCAGCCGTCGAGCGCCGGCTCGAGCGCGACGGCGGTGCGGCGATCTCGCTCGGGGCTCGCAAAGGGCATGAGGCCGCGCACGACCTTGCGGATCCGTTCTGCTCCGTCTCGGGCCTCGAGCAAGAGCTTCTCCCACTCGGAGCGCTGTTCCGTCGTGGTGCCTCTCGCGGTTCGAAGCCCCTCGGCGATGAGCTCGATGTTGGCCGTGACGTAGGCGAGCGGGTTGTTGATCTCGTGCGCGACTCCGCCTGCGAGCGTGCCGACGGACGCCAGCCGGTCGGCGACAATGATCTGGCGCTCGAGCTGCTCTCGCTGGACCGCGGTCTGCTTCTCGGCAGTGATGTCGCGCACCACGAGGACGGCCCCGCGGGGAGTGCCGTCGAGCTCGCGCATCGGCGACAGTCGGCCCTTCACGGTGCGCTCGACGCCGCCTCGCGCCAGGAGGGCAAGCTCGGCAAGCTCGACGGTGGAGCCCTCCTGTAGCGCTCGATCGACCGACGCGTGCGCGGCATCGCGCGTGGTCGGGTCCACGAGCGGGAGGATGTCGACGAGGCGCTTGCCCTGGGCCTCCGTCGCCGACCAGCCGGTGAGCGACTCGGCGACGGGGTTCATGTGCAGCACCTGGGTGCGAGCGTCCACGGCGATCACGCCGTCCGTGATCGCATCGAGCGTGGTGGCGAGGCTCTGCACGAGCTCGCTACGGATCCGCTGTGAATCGCGCGCCTCGGTGACGTCGCGCGCGGCCGCGTAGACCAGCTCGCGGGCGGGATCGACGGTCGAGCGCCACTCGAGCGAGCGGTAGCTGCCGTCCTTGCAGCGATAGCGGTTGACGAGACCGATGACGGGGGTACCTCGGTACGTCAGGCCGTGCCGTGCGGCGAGCGTCGCGGCGCGGTCGTCGGGGTGCACGAGCTCGATGGAGGGGCGAGCCATGAGCTCCTCGGCCGTCCATTCGAGCATCGTCGTCCACGCGGCGTTGACCTGCTTGAAGTAGCCGTCGAAACCCGCCACGCAGATGCAGTCGAGCGACAGGTCGAAGATCGCAGTGCCGAGGTGCGAGTCGGAGGAGACGACGACACCCGCGAGGTCCGTGCACCAGCCCGTGTAGCCGAGCACGACGCCACTCTCGTCGTGAAACGGCACCGCGCGCACCGCCACGCGTCCAGTGGTGCCGTCGTACCGGCGCAGCCCGTGCTCCCCCTCGAACGGGACGCCCTGGGCGACGTGCTCTCCCATGATTGCGAGCCAGCGCGCCCGATCGGTGACCGGTAGGCCCTCGGCCCAGCCATCGCCGAGCTCGTCGACGAGCGCTCGCCCGGTGAACGCGAGCCAGGCGTTGTCGAAGTGAGTGCATCGCCCCTTGGCGTCGGCGCACCAGGTCATCATCGCTGTGGTGTCGGCGTGCTTGCGAGGTTCAGTCTGTTCCATCGTCCGTTCGAAGGAAATGTTCGAAAAGAAAGATGATGCCCAATTCGCCACGAACCGTCGAGGACCTCGCCCACCTTGCGCAGGAGCCCGTCCGGGGAGAACGGCTCGGAGCGAGGTGTCCGTTGCCGCGCAGGCTCTCGGTCGCGACCACGCTCACCTGGTCCTCGTCCTCGACGAGGAGGATGGTCTCCAGGCCACCGCGGATCCTCTGCGTGGAGACGGGCAGCTCCACGTCGATCGCGCGGTCCGTGCGCGGCAAGTGGAGCTTGAACGTCGTGCCCTGCCCGAGCTCGCTGTCCACCGTGATGTAGCCTTCGCTCTGCTCGACGATCCCGCAGACCATCGAGATGGCCGAGCCCGGTGCCCTTGTCCTTCCGCCTCGTCGTCAAAAACGGCTCGAAGATCTGGGTCTGCGTGTGGGCGTCCATGCCCGTTCCCGGGTCGCTGATCGTCAGCAGCAAGTGGCGCTCCGCCTTTGCACCCGGAGGTCGACGCCCGATGCCACGTCGGCGACCCGCGTGCGTGTCGGCACCCGCTGCTCGAGAGGCCGGCCGACGAGCGCGGCGACGCCGAAGAGCACACACGCCGCAGCATCGGGTGCCACGCTGCGCGAATCCTCGCCCGTCAGCACCATGGCGTCGAAAGCGCGATCGAAGACCGCGCGTGGGAGCTGGCCACGCGCGTCTGTAGGCTCACCCGGTGACGCACACCTGGAGCTGGGCGTAGTCACCGCAGGCGCGGCCGGCGCGCATCGTCTCGATGCTGGGTGCGTCGCAGTAATTCGGGTTCCAGCTGCAGCCGCA
>JAYTLP010000420.1:0-7736 GCA_043729375.1 Myxococcales bacterium | reverse complement strand
GGTGCCGGCGATGGTGAACTGGACCGTGATGCGGCCGACGAGATCCGGCTTCTTCATCAGCTCCTTCTCGTAGCAGAACTTAACCTCGTTGATGTGGCGCCGGATGATGCGGCGGATGATCTCCTTGTCGAGCGAGCCGCGGACCGTTGCCTGACCGGGAACGACGTCCGGTGCGCCGGCGTGACGACCACCGAGGCCGCCTGCGCCACGACCGTAGCCGCTTCCACTGCCTCCACCACCGCCTTTACCGATCGTCCCGAGGTTGCCGAGGCCGATGGTGCCCTCGCCCGTGCCGCCTCCGCCCTTGCCCGAGCCGACGAGGCCGAGGCCGCCGTTGCCGTTGGCCTCACCGATCTGCGTGCCCACGAGACCGCCGAGGACGTTGTCTGCGTCGTTACCGAGCGCTGTATCGCGACCGAAGATCGACGCGAGGTGCGCACCTTCCATCGACTTCATGACGCCGAGCACACCGGAGTTCTTGGCGGCTTCTTCGGCGAGCTGCTTCGCGAGGTGCGGGTCTGTGTTGTCCTTCGGACCCTTGAGGCCGTAAAGACCTGCCTTGTTCTTGGAGGTCTGCTTGCCCATCTTGCCTTCGTCGCCCTTGTGACGCTTGCCCTTGCCGCCGGCATCGTCGTCGGACTTCTTCTTCAGCCACTCCGGAATCTCTTCCTTCTCCTCCGGCGGCTTGATCATGAACTTGGCGAAGCGCTGGTCGTTCATGAATGCGTCGAGCGACAGCGACTTCGGATCGGGCGGCATCGAGAAGATTGCGAGGAGGAAGAGCGCGGTGCCGAGGGCGACGATGCCCGTGTAGGCCTGCTCGCCCCAGTCGACGCTCAACGGCGCCGGGTAGTGGCGCGGCGGCGCGACCGACGACACGAGGTACGTGTTCTGCCCGAGGTCGATCTTGGCGCGAGCCCCGTTGGGGATGACAAAGGCCATCGCGCCGGGGATCGACGACGACGGGCGCGCGCGACCCGAGGCAGCGAGCTGCTGCAAAGGAATGGTCTGGTTGTCGACGGTGATGTCACCCGTCATGTTCGGCGTGAAGAGCAGCTCGTAGTCCGTCCCCGTCGAGCGGACGAGCGGGAACGTGCCGACCGGCAGGAGCTCGCCGGGTGCGGCGAACAGCGTGTTCGCATCGGGTCCGATGGTGAAGTCGCGCGGCTGGCGCTCGTCGAGGAGGCGGCTCAGACCTACGAGCGTACCACCGACGCCGAAGGCGACGAGCAGCGTCGCAAGGATATCGGAGATGGGGCTGTCGTGCGGGATCGGGAACTCGTTGTGCGCCTTGCCGGCCGCATCCCAGGCGTCCCAGTTGCGCCGGATGGTGACGACCTGCGCGAAGTTCACGATGAACAGGACGAGCGCGATGACGAGCGAGGCTGCTGCGCCGCCGAGGAGGCCCTTGGTCAGCGGCGTGATGACGCCGCTCTGAGGGTTCGTGAAGTGGCGGAGCTCGACGACGGACTCCTCGAACATCGCGGCGACCTCGATCGCGCGCGTGCCGTCGTTGACCTCGACCGAGCCGGCATCGAAGCCGGGCGGTGCAAAACCTGCGGGCGGCGCGTAGCCGGCCGAGGGGCCGAACGAGGAGGCCGCGACCGGATGCCCGAACGGGGACGGCACGGGTGCCGGGAGACCCGGCGCGGGGGCTGCCGTGGCAGCCGCGGCGAAGGGCGCGGGGGCAGGCGGCGGGGGGAAGGCAGGCGCGACGGGGGCAGCGGGACGCGGTGCGACCGGCGGGAGGCCAACGGCCGGCATGCCCATGACCGTGGGCCGCGGGGGCGGCAGGGACGCAGCGATGGCTGACGGCATCTGGCCGACCTGCGTCGGACCATCCTCGTTGCCTTCGAACGAAGCGGCGACCGACTCACCGACGGTGACAATAATCTTCGTGTTGCCGAGCACGAGGGTGTCGCCCGACTGGATCTTGCACTTGTTGACCTTCTGGCCGTTGACCAGGGTGCCCTTGGTCGAGCCGAGATCGATGATGTAGATCTCGCCGGGTCCCGCGATCTCGATGACCGCGTGCATGCGGCTGACCGCTTCGTCGTCGATGCGCAGGTGGCTGGAAGACAGCTTGCCGACCTTGATGATGTCCTGCGTCAAGGTCTCCTTACGAACAAGGGTCTCGCCCTTGGGCTCGACCTTGTAAATCTCGAACGTAAGCGGAACATTCACACCACTCGGCATCTACCTGGCTCCTGGAAAAAACGCGAAACGCGGAAGTTTTTAAATATCTTCCGCAGACTTGAGCATTTCGGGGATGAAGTGCTGACGCACCTTGATGAGCGACGAGTGCTTGGCCTTGCCGGCCGAGCCGATCATGTCGCCCTCGGGACGAACGAGGTCGCCTTCGACGTTGTCGTCGTCGAAGTCGTACTTCGTCTCCTTCTTGTACTCGACGGAGTCCGGCGCCGCGAAGGCCACCGACGAGAGCGTCACGAGCCCGCTGAAGAGCATCACGGCAGCGAAAATTTTTGCGTACTTGCGGTTCATGTTGGCCTCCAGCTCGTAGGGCTCGGTGAGTAGACAGCGCGCAAGGGCGCGGGTTCCCAGAAAAGTTTACTTCGCAGGTGCAGGGGCGGGCTTCTTGTCCTTCTCCGCCTTCTCCGCAGCCTCGGCAGCAACCTTCTGCTGCTCTTCCATCTTCTGCGCTTCCTCGAGCATCTTCTTGTTCTCCGCTTCCATCTTCTTCTGTTCCTCGATGGCGGCGAAGGTGTCGTCGATGTCCTTGACGCGGCGCGTGGCGTCCTCGACCCGCTTCTTGTCCTCCTTGGTCTGCTTGCCGCAGCCCTGGAAGGAGCGAAAGTACTCCTGCGCCTTGCGGAGGTTGGAGTTGTCCTCGGCGACCTTGTAGTCCTGGTAGAGCAGGCCGAGGTTGTAGGGCAGCGAGCAGTTCTTCGGGTCGAGCGCAGCCGCCTTCGTGTACCACTTCTCCGCGTCGTCGAACTTCTTGAGGCCGCGCTCGGCGACGCCCATCCCGACGGTCGCGTCGAAGTTGTTGGGCTGCTGCGAGAGCACGGCGGTGAACGACTTCTCGGCCTTCTCGTACTGCCGCGCGGAGATGCCTATCGCGCCGATGTTGAGGTGCGCCTCGACGAACTTCGGGTCGAGCGCCACGGCCTTCTCGAACTCGGCCAGCGCGCCCGTCACGTTCTTCTTCTTCAGGTTGATGAGGCCGAGCGTGTTGTAGATGGGTGCGTAGTTGGCGTTGGCCTCTTTTGCCTGACGGCAGACGAGCGCTGCGAGGTCGAGCTTGGACTTGTCGCCCTCTGCGGTCTGGTAATAGATCTGTGCGAGCAGCGCGTACGCCGCGATCGAGTAGCTGTCGATGGCGAGCGCGCGGCGGAGCTTCGAAACCGCGTCCTTGTAGAGCGCCGGGTCGTTGTTCTCGCGGGCCTGCTGGTACTCGATGACGGCGAGATTGTTGTACGCCGACGCGTTGTGGGTCGGGTCGGCCTTGATGGCCTTGTCGAACCACTCCTTGGCAGTGCCGACGTTGCCCTGCTTGTAGTAGATGTTGCCCAGATTCGAGAGCGCGGGGCCGTAGCCCGGGTTCGCGCGCAACGCATCGTTGTACTCGGACTCCGCGTCCTTGGTCTGGCCGCAGCCCTCGAGGATCGTGCCGGCGTTGAAGTGCGCCTGTGCCGCAAAGGCGCTCGACCCGTGGCCCGACGAGAACTTCTTCGCCCACGACGAGCAGTCACCGGCGGCCATCCCGCCGGGCTTCGCTTTCGCGGCCTGGTAACTGTCTACGAGCGCGACGAACTCCTTGCGCTCGTTGACCGACGCGCCCTTCGCCTTGGCCTGTGCGGCGGCCTGCTTTTGCGCCATGTCCTCGTCGGACACGGTGGGCTTCGGCGCGCTCTCGTTCCTGGCGTCGTGCCTCGTCTCCGAGGCAGCGGTGTTGGTCTCTTTCTTCTGAGCGCCGCCGCATGCAGCCAGGGACAACGAGGCCGCCATCGAGGCGCAGAGCACCGTGGAGGTGCCCTTCTTGCTGAGGATCGTCTTCATTACTGGAGCTCCAGGGACTGGACGTCGGCGCGATCGCTCGTCACGGCCGAGTAACCGGGCTGCGCGCGGATCTCGGCTGCGAGCGGATACTCGTTCGGCTTGATCTGGTTGAGCTCACCCTCGCAGAGCTGCGACCACTCGTTGAACCACGAGAGGTCGGTCGACTTCGAGAGGCAGGCGGTGAGGCCCTGCAGTGCCTTGCCCTCGATGGGCTCGGCGAGATCGACCATCTGGTCGCAGTACGCGTCGTGGAACAGCTGCTCGTCGATCCCGGCAGGCGCCTTCGGCACCGGCGCCGTGTAGAGCTGGCCCGAGAAGTCCTGGAAGAGCTGCCCGATGCGCGCGGCGGCCGCGATGGCCCAGTTGGCGTTCTTGAAGAGGATGACGCTCTGGTAGATCTTCTGGACCTCGGTGAGCTTCTTGTCCTTGTTGACGATGTAGTCCTTCAGCGCCTTCTTCGACGCCTCGACCTTGGCGGTCTGAGCCTTCGCGCGGCCCGCGCCCATCTCCGGCTGCGCTGGCGTGAAGTCGAGCTTCTCCGGCATGTTCATGCGCAGGAACTTCTCGTACTCAGTGTCGCCCTCGACCATCCTGGCCTCGGCAGCGTAGTACGTCATGTCGGCGATGCGCGCGTCGCGCTCGCCCTCGTCCTTGCCGGAGACGCCCTTGATGGCCGCGCCGGCCTTCCACAGCTTGAGCGCCTCGGCGAAGTGGGCCTGCGCTTCCTTCGCGAGCGCAGGCTTGCGATCGTGCATGACGACCTTCGACTTCGTCTCGGGGCCGCACTGCTTCGGGATGTCCGCGCCGGGCTTCTTCGCGACCTTCTTGCCCTTCTTCTTCTGCTCCTCGACGCGGGCCTTGCCGCCGGCGCGCGCGCGGATGATCTCGATACAGGCGCCGTTGACGCCGCCGTTCGGGGCCGTGCACGACTCCCGCCAGAGGATCTCGGCGATCTTCACGTGCGCGATGATCTGCCGATCGATGCCGCCCTTGCCGCCCCACTCGCGCAGGTAGACCTGCAGGTGGTGCTGGAGGCCGTCGTTGTCGTGCTTCTGCTCGTAGATGAGGTAGTCGGAGAAGTTGACGCCGGCTGCCTGGTCGACGAACTCCTTGCGGCCGCCGAAGTTCTTGGTGAAGAGCTTCGTGTCGTCGATGTCCTTGTCGTAGTTGCCGAGGCCGCGCTGAAAGAAGATGGCCGACGTGTTGGCGACCGGCGCCTCCTTCTCACCCGGATATTTCGAGGCGAAGTCCTCGTACGACTTGGCCGCCTGCTCGAAGGCCGCGATGTCCTGGTAGTTGCGGCCGACGAGGAAGATGGCCTTCTTGGCGAGCGGCGAGTCGGGCTTCGTCTTGATGAGTGCCTCACGCGACTGGATGGCCGCGCCGAGGAGGTGGCACTTCTCGAAGAGCGAGCCGGCGTTGAAGTAGAGCTCGTCGAGCTTCGGGTCGTCGGGGTGCTCTTCCGTGATCTTGATGTAGAGGCGCGCGGCGTCGCAGTACTTCTTCTCGTGCTCGAGCTGCTCGATCTTCTTGCGCTCGAGCTGGGCCTTGATGAGCCCGAGCTGCTTCATGAAGTCCTGATCCTTCTGGAACTCCTGCGTCGCGAGGAACTTGTCGACGTACTGCCCGATGCCCACGTAGTCCTTGCGGATGTTGAGGCAGTCGATGAGCAGGTTGGCCGAGTAGACGGCCAGCTCGTTCTGCTTGTGGTTCTCGGCGATCTCGGCGAAGAGCGGCGCGGCCTCCTCGAAGTGGTTGGCCTCGTAGTAGATGCGCGCCTTGCGGTACTTGATGGTGACGAGCTCGGGCGCATCCGGGACGTACTTGATGTACTCGTCGAAGGCGTCGATCATCTTCTTGTTGTTCGGCGAGATCTCCTTCTTCGCGAAGGCGACCTCGTCGGAGACGGGCTCGCCACCCTTGCCCTTGGTGGCCGTGGCGGTCTTCTTCTCGGCGCGCTTGTCTGAACGGGCCTTGGCAGCGTCCTCGGCCGAGTCCTCGATGGAGAGGCAGTTCTTCCACGAGATGACGGCCGCGTACGCCGCCTCCTTGAGGTACTTCGCGCTGGTCTTGGTGTCCATGTGGACGACCTGCGTGTAGACGGGCGCGGCCTCGCAGTACTTCTGGTTGTTGCCGAGGGAGCCGAGCTTGAAGAGCAGCTCACCGTAGTAGAACGTCATGATGTAGGCGTCCTTCTCCTTCGGGAACTTGGCGATGTACTCCTTGTAGAGGTACTGGGCGAGGTCGTACGTGCCCTGGTCGTTGGTCTTCTGGGCTTCCTTGTGCCAGACGGTCGCGAGCTCACGCAGCGTGTTGGCCGTGTTGTCCTTGCACTCCTCGAGGTCCGACGCCTTGATGCCCTTGTTCGACTTGTACGAGTCGTAGACGTCGGCGAGGCGCTGCAGCTCCTTGACGTTGTCGGGGTGGGCCTTCGAGCCCGTGTACGACAGCGTGTTGTGCATGACCTCGGTCTGCCAGGAGCAGACCTTCGGCGACTTCGGCTCGAGCGCGATGAGCTGGCGGTAGATCTTGATGGAGTCCTGGAACTGACCCTGACCGTTGTAGAGCTCGCCGAGCTGCTCGAGCATCGTGGTGGCGTAGTCGCCGCCGATGTTCTTGAAGAAGGCCCACGCCTTGTCCGGCGTGCCGACGCGCGAGTACGCACGCACGGAGTCCTTCTTGGCCTCCTTCTCGAGGCCGATCTTGCCCTTCTTGCTCGACTTCTGGGAGAGATGGATGACGTCGACGAACGTCGCGAGCGACTGCTTGAAGTCGCCCATGTTGTAGTAGACCCAGCCCTCCTTGTAGCGGGCGTACGTGTAGACGCGGGAGTCGGGGTACTGCATGACCTTCTCGTAGAACTTGAGCGCCGCCTCGAGGTCCTTGTTCTCGAAGTAGTACTCGGCGAACGAGAGAAACGCGTCGGGCAGGAACTTCGACTGCGGATAGTCCTTGATGAGGCGCTTGAAGTAGGTGCGCGCCGCCTCTTCCTTCTTCACCTGCGTGAGCAGGTACGCGAGGTAAAACAGGACCTCGTCCATCTTCTTGTAGCTGGCGTACTTCTCCGGGTGGTCGGCCACCGCGATGTACTGCTTCACGGCACCGAGCAACCAGTCGTGCTCGGCCTTCTGGTACTTCTGCTGGTCGCTCTTGAGCTTCTGCTCGAGCGCCACGTTCTTCTGGGCCTGCGCCTCGAAGATCTTCTGGTCGAGGTCGCGCGCGCGGAAGTTGTAATAGTGCTCCTGCTCCGCGTAGAGCTCGGCCATCCGGTAGAGCAGCTCGGGCTTTTCCGGGTCGTTGTCGGCGGTGTTGTCGATGAGGCGCTTGAGGACCGAGATCTGCGCGTCCGTGACGGACTTCACCTTGTCGCCGACCCCGCCGAAGATGTCGTCGGCCGTGACCGTCGGACGGTCCTTGCCTTCCACCTTCTTCTGCGCCGGCTTCGTCAGCGATGTCTGCGTCGCCGTGATGTCGGATTCCTTCTTGGTGTACTTGCCCGCGGCGAACGACACCGTGGACGTGGCTGCGATGCCGAGGCCGAGCCCGAGCGACAGAAGACCAGCGATGAGCCGGGAGACGTGCTTGTTCGTCATTGTTTTCAGCGCCCGCACTTGTTTGCGACCTTGAAGCGATAGAAGCCCAGCTCGTCCTTCCAGTACTCACCCTTGAACGGCCACTGCTGGTGCTCGTCGTCGATCTGGATGGTGTTGAAGTTC
>JAYTLP010000419.1:0-6005 GCA_043729375.1 Myxococcales bacterium | reverse complement strand
CGCGGGTCCGCCGCGACGAGTGGCGCGATCACCGGGGCGAGCCGGGCGTTCGCGTGCCCGATGTCGAGCGTGGCCTGGGGCGCTCGGTACAGACGGTCGTGCGCCGGTATGTCGAGGCGCTCCATCGCTTGGTTCACGTGGGCCGCGCGCGCGCGTGCGGTGAGCTCGATGTCGCCGGGCGCCCCGATGGCCTGGTACGCGTGGCGACGATTGGCAGCCAGTGCGATCGTCACGTTTCCGAGAACCACGGACTCCGTGACGATGGGTACGTCGAGCGCGTCCACCTTCATGGCGCTGGCGAGGCGCGCCGGCATCGACCCGTGCATGCCGCCCTCCGGTCGGCGAGCCGGTCGAACAGCGGTTCGTGCTGCCCGGGGCCCGTGCGCTCGAGGCCTCGAACCGGCGGACGAAGCTCTTTGCATCGGTAGGCGCCTGGCCGGCGCGGCGTGCGACGAGCGCCGCCTCGAGCCGCCGCATGCGCAGCTCCCCGGCGAGGCGGTCCTGCCGGTCACCGCCGGGCATGCCGGGCGCGAGGCGCTCGTGGTTGAAGCGGGCGAGGAGGGTGTGGCCACCGAGCGTGTGCATGTGCGTCCTGTCCGCGCAACGACCACGCCGGCCCCGAACTTGCCTCCTGGTAGTGCATGTCCGCAGCAACCGCAGAGCTCGTCGTCGCCTCCACGCACTGCGACACGTGGGACCATCCGCGTTGTCGCGCATGTGACCACCGCGTCGACTGGAGCATCAACCCGCACGGTGCCCGCCGGGCGCATGCCGGGCTCCTTTTCACACCGAGGCGGTACGCAGCGCACCTCACCGCGTGCCTTTCGTGCACGGTGCGTTCGCTCGACCTCCGCGCGATCGTCCCGGTGGACCGCGAGGAGGCGCTGGCGTTCGGCGTCGACGTGATCTACCCCGGCGCCACCGATGGTGCTCGGCAGTGGTCCACCGGGCTGGCTGGCACCGCGGCCTGCCTCGTTGCGACCCGCCACGACGGAGCGATCACGCCTGCTACGCCATGGACCCGAGGCACGCCCGATCTCGCGGGTATGCGCTGACTCACACCCTGCAGCGCGCCGCGCTGGTATGATCCCCAACGATGACTCTCTCCAGGATCGGTCTCCTCGTTGCACTCGTCGCCTCGCTGTCGGCCTGCGCGGCCTCGGGGGGCGGCGTCGTCCCCACGGGCGACATGAAGGGAGCCGGCGCCGATGGCGGCGGCTCCAATGGTGACTCCTGCACGCCCGGCAGCGCGCGCTCCTGCAACTGCCTCGGTGGTGGGAAGGGCACGCAGGTTTGCCGCGACACGGGCACGGGCCACGGCTCGTGCGGCGGTTGCTCGGGCGACGGAGGCACGATCGTCGTGAACGACGCCGGCGCCATCGGCAACCCTTGCGGCGACTGCCAGGGCTGCTGCGACGGCACCGCCTGCATCGCGTTCGGCGAGCAGACCCAATCGCAGTGTGGCGTCACGGGCACCACGTGCACGAGCTGTGGCGGCAAGACCTGCAACAGCGCCGACGGCACGTGCGTCACAGCGGGCTCGGGCGGCTGCTCGAATTGCACGGGAGGCTGCTGCGGCATGCTCAACGGCGCGGCGCACTGCTTCGTCGACACGCCCAGCGCCTGCGGCACGGGCGGTGGCACCTGCACTGCCTGTGCATCGGGCACGCAGTGCAACGGCGGCGCGTGCGACAGCTCGATCGACCCGGCCCACATGTTCAAGGTCACGGTCGAGACCGCGCAGGTTTACAACACGGATGGGATGGGCAACTGCTGGGACACCTTCTTCGGCGCCGGCTGCGGTCAGCCCGACCTGTACACGTGCTTCGCCTACGATCCGGGCACCGGCTATGTCAGCGGGTGCACGTCGGTCAACAACGACGTGGCCATCGACAACGGCAAGTCCGGCACCGACAACGCGGCCACCGACTCGACGTCCTGGACCGGCGGCAACGGCATCATCCGCGACCCCAACAACAATGCGATCCTCATCCCGGGCTCGGCGTTCATCAAGGGCAAGGTGCTCGTGTGGGTGGTGGACGACGACCTGTACAATAACCAGATCATCGGCTCCTCGTTCATCCAGGGCTCGTCACTCTTCTCTGGCTTCATGGTCGGCCCGTGGGGACGCGTCGTCAGCGTCGTGTTCAACCTGCAATGAGCTGAAGCGCTGCACCGAGCTTTTCTCGTCGCGAGATCGGCCGGCCCGCGAAGCGCCTGAGCAAGAGATGCAGCGATGACGGAGCGCGCGCGATCGCGCCCTCGATCCACGGCCGGCCGCGGCCGAACAGCAGCTTGCCCACCCCGTACCGTCGCTGGAGGAAGCGACCCTCGGGGTGCGCCAGGATCGCCGCAGGCCAGTCGCGGAAGCGGAGATCGCCGCGGTCGATCGCGTCCGCGAGGTAGGGTGCCGCGATCGCGCCGTAGAGGAGCGCCTGCGCGATGCCCTCTCCCGTCGGAAAGTCGATGCCGGCCGCCTCGCCGACGAGCAGCACGCCGGGGCTCGATGCCGGCGCATGCGGGACGAAGCCGCGCTCCGCGAGCTGGCGTGGCGAAGACCACGCGAGACCACGCTCCTCGAGGTGCGCGCGGAGCGTGGTCTGTGGCTGGTGCACGGCGTCGTCGTCGCACAGCTGGTAGACGCCGCGGCTCATCATCACGGTGCCCGACAGCGGGGTGGGAAAGTCCCAGCGATAGCCACGCAGCGTCGGATCGAAGACGAAGCGCGCCGTGTCGACCGGCTCGTCTCGCCGCACGCGCGCCGTGTCGACCTCGACGGCCTGCGCGTGCATCGTGGCGCGCGGGAGCTCCAGCGCCCGACGCATCGTGCCTGCGATCCCGTCTGCGCCGATCACGCACCGCGCGGCGATGGGGTCGCCGTCGCGGATCTCGACGCGCAGCCCGTCGCGGCTGCGCGCGAGCCCGGTGACGTGCGTCTGCTCGCGCAGCTCGATGCCGCGCGAGACGGCCAGCTTCGCGAGCGCGTGATCGAGCTCGAGCCGGCGGACGATTCGTGCGCAATCGGGCTCGTGCGCCTCGATGCGCCGCCCCGCGAGCTCGACGACGAAGCGGTCGATGCGCGTGGCCGGGACCGACGACAGGTCGAAGCCCAGCGCCTCTAGGACGGGGAACGCGCGCGCCGCGATCGCCCCCGCGCACGTCTTGTCGCGCGGGAAGTGCGCGCGCTCGAGCACGACGATGCGCAAGTGAGGCGCGCGTTGCAGGAGGTGGAGCGCCGTCGACAGGCCCGCGGGGCCGGCACCGACGATCACGACAGGGCGTGCATCCGTCACACCTCGCATCGTCGTCGCGCTGCGCAGGTCGCGTCAACGAGGCGCTATACTTATCTTCATGGTCTCGCTGATGCTCGCGCTGCTGCTCTCGTCCGCCGTCGATACGCCCGCGCGGCCAGGGAGCGCGCCCGTTGCCGCGCCCGTTGCCGGACCGGTGGCTGGACCCGCTGCTGCGGCCGACGCCACGCAGACTGCCGAGCAGGTGCAGCGCTACTACGACGCCGCGAAGGAGCTGCACGCTCACTTCGATCAGACCGTCGTGACCGCGATGGGGACGAAGAAGCGCGCGTCCGGTGACGTGTGGCTCAAGAAGCCCGGTCGCATGCGCTGGGACTACGCCAAGCCCGAGAAGAAGCTCATGGTCGCAGACGGTCAGACGCTGTGGGTCTACGAGCCCGAGGACGAGCAGGCCTTCAAGCAGGATCTGCGCGGCACCAACCTGCCCGACTCCGTGGCGTTCTTGCTCGGCGAGGGGCGCCTGCGAGACCAGTTCGAGCCGACCATCGAGACCGCGCCGCCCGCCGGCGTCGTGCAGCCGGGCGAGGTCGTGCTGCGGCTTGCCCCGAAGCGCCCGACGTCCGCGTACAAGTCGCTGCTCTTCATCGTCGAGCCCAGGTCCGGCGCCGTGAACGGCACCATCGTCTTCGACCAGCAAGGCGGAGAGTCCCGCATCCGCTTCTCCGGCATCGAGACCAACAAGCCCATCGAGGACGCCAGGTTCAAGTTCACGCCCCCGCCGGGCACCCGGGTTCTCAAGCCCTGACGTCACGGCAGGGGGACAGGCTCCGGTGCGGGGAGTACGCGCATTCACTACGACGATCGCTGCAAACGACCGG
Source organism: Myxococcales bacterium (assembly GCA_043729375.1). Taxonomy (GTDB): domain Bacteria; phylum Myxococcota_A; class Polyangia; order Palsa-1104; family Palsa-1104; genus JBDTCO01. The sequence goes on along the minus strand of JAYTLP010000419.1, from coordinate 1,876 downwards.
TGGAGTTGCGAGCGTAGCCAGGTCCACTGGTCGTTCCCCACGCTGTAGGTGCGGGTCAGTGCGAAACCAGGATGGCCCCTGCGACGGTGGTGACCACCGCCAGGAGCTTCCCCGGCGTGATGCGGTCGGCGCCGAGCCAGACCGCAACGGGTAGTGACACGAGCGGTGCCAGCGACGTGAGGGTGGCGCCCACGGCCAGGTCGGTGTGGGTGAGCGCGAAGACGAAGCACGCGGTGCCGAGCACGCAGTCGGCGAGGATCGCTGGCAGGAGGGGGACCCAGCCTCGAGCCGGGCGCGTGGGGCCAGGCGCCCGGCCCGCGAGCACCAGCACCCCGACGATGCAGAACGCAACGACGTAGCGATACGCGATCACGAAGGTGAGGTCGAAGCCGACGGCGCCAACCTTGATAGCGACTGTGTTTCCGGCCCACAGGAGCGACGTGAACGCCGCGAGCAGGAGGCCGCGGGAGCGCTCGGATGCGTTCTTCGCAGCGTCCCGCGGTGCTTCGGCCGCGACTGCAGCGTTCGGTGTCTGACCGAGCTTGATGATGGTCGCGACGCCGCCGACGCACAGCAGCGTGCCGCAGGCACGCATGACGCTGAAGGTCTCCCCCTCGAAGAGCGTGCCCTCGAGCGCTGCCCACAGCGGATAGGTGGACCCGATGGCCAGCGCCGACGAGACGCCGATCTTGCTCGCTGCCGCGAAGAAGACGGCGTCGGCGAAAGCGTAGGAGCACAACGTCGAGGTCCCGAGGATGCCGAGCCCGCGCGGCGAGAGGTGGTGCCAGTCCACGCCGCTCACCAGCACTGCGCAGCACCACAGGGGCATCGCGACGACCATGCGCGCGAAGCTCACGCGGACGGGGGAGATCTCGCGCGACGCGACGGCGTAGCGCGCGGAGCCGTACGCCCATGTGGACGACGAGACGAGCGCGGCGAGCGGTCCGAGAAGCGTCGTCGATGCGGGGCTCAGAGGAGCGCACCGAGGCCGAGGGCGGTGTCACTGCTGAAGAGCCCGAACACGCCACCGGTGTGCAGGAAGACGATGCGCGAGCCGAGCGCCTGTGGATCCCGCGCGAGCGTTTGCGTGAGGCCGTACCAGGCCTTGCCGGTGTACACCGGGTCGAGGATGATGCCGTCGGTGCGCGCCAGCGCAAGGAGCGAGGTGAGCTCGTCGGGCCGACTCTTCCCGTACCCGCGGCCCACGAACCCGTCGAGCAGCTCGAGCGACGCGCGAGAAAAGTCGAAGCGCAGGTCGAGCTGCGTCTGCATGTCCTCGACGATGCTCCCGATGGCCGCCTGAAAGTACGCGCGGTCGTCGCACACGTTCACGCCGACGACGCGCCACGGCAGCCGGCGGTGCAGTACGCCAGCGACGAGGCCTGCGCCGGTGCCGCCGGACCCCGCGGCGTGGACGATCGTCAGCGGCACCTCACCGAGCTGTGCGGCGAGCTCACCCACGCAGTCGTAGTAACCGAGGCTGCCGAGAGCGTTCGAGCCGCCCTCGGGGATGATGTACGCGTTGCGTCCGCGCGCCGCCTCGGTCATCACCTCGCGCCGTCGCATGTAGTCGGCCCGCGAGATGTAGCGCACCTCGGCACCGACGATCCGGTCGAGGAGGAGGTTGCCCTCGGGCGCCGGAGGATGTGCGGGTTCGTCGACGCGCAGAAAGACCACGCAGGAGAGCCCGAGCTGTCGCGCGGCGATCGCAGTGGCGCGGCAGTGGTTCGACTGCACGCCGCCGCACGTGAAGATCACGTCGGCCCCCTGTGCCACCGCGTCGGCAAGGAGGTACTCGAGCTTGCGGACCTTGTTGCCGCTCAGCACGGAGCCGGTCAGATCGTCGCGTTTGATCCAGAGCTCTGGCCCGACCCCC
>JAYTLP010000418.1:0-7519 GCA_043729375.1 Myxococcales bacterium | reverse complement strand
AGCGACCGAGGTCGGGAAAGTTGACGACCAGGTCGACCACGGAGCCGACTTCCTCGACGCTGGGGCTCTGGATGCAGATCCCACCCATCGAGATGTTCTGGATGCGGTGATGCAGCAGGACTTCGCTCCCCGCGTAGTCCACGAACGCGGTCACCTCGTACCGCGGGGAGAGCCGCTCATGGGAGCCGTCGTCGACCGTCATCAGGGGATCCTCGCTGGGGCGGCTTATAGCACGCGTTTTTCTTTTGGATACGAGGCCGTGCTAAGGAATCGGCCTCGTCGATCGGCGTTGTACCCCCATGGAGCTTGCACTTCGATGACCTCGCGCCTCTACCCCATCGCAGCCCTCGGCTGGCGCATCGCAGCCCTCGGCTGCTTGCTCGTCACCGGTTGCGCCACGCTGCGCACCATTCCCGGCACCATGGTCACCGACACGAAGGTGAACCGTGAGCTCATCGATGTGTGCGAACGCTACCGGCACGCGCTCGAGGACCGTGACTCGGGCCAGCTCCTCGCCATGGCTCACCCCCAATATTACGAGGACTCCGGCACCCCGAAGGCCGACGACGACTACGGCTACGAGGGATTGAAGGACGTCCTCGCGCGGCGGCTCGCCGCGGTGCGCGCCATCCGTTACAACATCGAGTACCGGAAGGTCGACATCTCCGGCTCGCGTGCGCACGTCGACATCCGCTACGACGCGTCGTTCCAGCTGGCCACCGAGATGGGCGACCGCTGGGAGCGCAAGCAGAACGACAAGCGCATCGAGCTGGAGAACGACGGTCGTCGCTGGCTCATCATCTCCGGCATGTAGCTGCGCTGTGACGTGTGCCGCGTGGTAGCGCTTTCCGGCGCCGGCGGGCATTGACGATTCCCGCTGATCCGTGGCACGAGGCATTCACCTAACCTCGGGAGCACACATGCGCACGCTCATCGGTCTCACGCTCGCACTCTTCGCCGTACAGGGCTGCGGCGGCTCGAACAAGAATACCACCCAGGACGATATGAGCACGCCCGTCACCGATGGTGGCGGCACGGCCGACATGCCGAAGCCGGCCGATCAGGGCACGCCGGCCGACGTGGGCAAGGGCACGCTCGTGCTCCCCGCGAAGCAGTTCGTCGCAGTCACGTCCGACGACTACGTCGTCGGCTTCACCGGCAACGCGGGCGGGCTCTCGGTCGCTCCGATCGCGGGCGGCACGGTCACTGTCATCGACGCAGCCAGTGTCTCGGCGGGGATCACCGGCAAGACCGTGTTCTCGTGGGACGCGGCAATTGTGGGCAAGCTCACCGCGTGGACGGCTTCGCTCGGTACGCCGCGCGTCCTCAACACGACGTCCGCCACCGGCACTGCCACCACCACGACGGACGGCAGCTACGTCGGGTACGCTGGCAACGCATCGAACGGCATCACCGAGGTCGTCGTCGGCAAGCTCGACGGCACCGGAACGAAGACCAGCGTCATCACCGGTGTGGCTTTCAAGAACACCGCGTGCCCGCTCACGATCGTCGGCGGCAGCACCGGGTTCCTCGTCTCGTATTGCACGAGCGCGACCGCGACGGTCGCAACGCTCGCCCACGTGGACGCCACCGCCGCGACGCCCACCGCCACGACCATCGACGCCGCAGTCTCGGGCTTCAGCACCGACCTCGCCGGCGACAAGCTCTGGTACCTGGACGCGACCAATAACCTCTTTTATGCGGCCCTCGGCAGCGCCGCGACGCAGGTGGACACCAACGTGTCGCGCGTCTACCTGTCGGTCGATGGCGCAAAGCTCGTGTGGACCACGAAGGCCGGCGCGCTGAAGTCGGCCGCGACGAGCGCGGTCGCCACGGTGACCACGCTCTCTGCCACGGGCGCCGTGGAGATCGCCGGTGTCTCGCCGAACGAGGCGTATGCGATGGTCTCCGACGTTGCTGCCGACACAACGACCGGACACAGCAACTGCGCGCTCGCATCGCTGACGACGGCCGGTGCGCCTGCAGTCCTCGTCATGGACAACACGAGCGTGTTCTACGGCCCGTCCTTCACCGAGGACAGCTCGATGGCGCTCTTCTACGACGCCGATGCCAACAGCGTCGCGACGCTACACAAGCGAGCGCTGCCGACCGGTACCGCCAGCGTCGTCGCAACGGGCGTGTGGAACCACAACACGGCCGCGGGAACGAAGATCGTCTACATGGACAACTACGTGGCGGGCTCGAAGACGACGAACGGCAAGGCGGACCTCAGCTCGTACGACCTCACGAGCGGTAGCGCCACCCTCATCGTCAAGGGCGCGCAGGCCGGCAACACCATCGCCACCAGCAAGGACCGCACGAAGGTCATCTACGACTTCCAGCAGGGTACGACCGCGCAGCACGGCGTGTACGCAGCCAGCATCCAGTAGCCGCTACGCCCGCACGAGCCACACCGGCCCGGCCGCAGCGAGCGTGATGGTTCGCGCGCGGAACAGGTCGCCGTCCAGGGTGTAAGGCTCGTCTCGCTCCATCTCCAGCGTCGCAGCGCGACACACCCTGTCGAGGTGTGCCGCGCCCGCGAGCGCGCGGCCCGCCTGCACGGCGGGGATGCCGAGCGCCATCTCCAGTGACGACAGGCCGGACACCACGAGCTGGAAGCAGCCCGGCAGATCCTGCGCGCGGGGCGCGATCCTCATGCCGACGCCCACGTCGGGGACGGTCGATGCGACGACGAGGCGCGCGGTCTCGATGGTGCGTGACTCGCCGTCGGCCGTCACCCCGATTCGCGCGGGGGCGAACAGCGCCCTGGCATCGCGACCCGACACGAGCGCCGACAGCGCGACGCCGATGGCGAGGCGCAGCGCGCGCGCCGGGCCCGGATCAGGGTGCGCGTAGTAGCGCTCGAGGAAGCGCGCGCCGAGCGCAGCTGCGAAGAGGAATCCGAGGCTGTCGTTGACGCGCAGCAGCGTGTGCCGGGCCATCGGCAGCGGCGCGTCGGCACGCAGGCGCGCGACGAGGCGAGATAGTAGCGCCTCCGGGGTCCCGCGGATGCCGAGGTTGGTGGCGACGGTGTTGATGGTGCCGCCGCGCAGGAGCGCGACGCGAGGGAGCAAGAGCCCGCGCGCACGGTACGCGAGCTCGAGCGCGGTCAACGAGGCGCGTGCCGTGCCGTCTCCTCCGCACAGGGCTACGAGGGATACGCGCTCGTCCGCAAGGCGGGCCGCGATCGTAGCGGGATCGTCGACGGTGACCACCTCCGCAGTGTTGCCAGCCAGCCCGCGTAACCGGCCGACGAGGCCCGCATCGCGCCTGGCGCCGCGGGCGCGCGGATTGACGAGCACAATCACGGGTGCGCCTCGAACCAGCGCGCGCGACGAGCCCAGCGCGCAGCGTCGAGTCGCGCCGCGGCCGGACCAACGTGGGTGAGCGCGTCGTAGCGCGTCGCCGCGAGCAAGAGATCGCGACGGCGAAAGGCCATCTCCGCGTCGAGGCGCTGCGCCTCGCGATCGAAACGCTCGTCAGGGAGCCCGCCGGCTAACGCGTGCGTGAGCAGCGCCTCGGCCTCGGTCCAGCTGCCCTTGTTCGCGAGCTGCCGCGCGGCCAGATAGGCGAGCAGCGGATCGTCGGCGTCGGCATGCGCACCCGCAGTCAGCCGCGCGAAGTCGAGCGCGCCGTCGCCGGACGGCTTCACGAGCGTGGCCAGGATCGCCTCCAGGGACGGACGGATCGCCGGCACGTCACGTCCGGCTGCGAGCCGCTCGGCCATGACTCGCTTCACGGTGTAGAGCCGCCCCTGCGACTCGTCCGCCGGCTGGCTCTCGGCCTTGCGATAGGCGGCAGCGGCGTCGCCGAAGTGTCTCTCGGTCGCGTCGAGATCGGCGAGCACCGCGTACGTGGCCGCGCGCTGGCTCGCAGAGAGCTTCGGATGAGACAGGAGCCGCTGTGCGATCTGGCGCGCGCCGGGGGTGTTGCCTCCGCGCTGACGCTCGCCCAGCAGCTCCTCCAGATGACCTGGATCGTCGGGCTCGTCGGCACACACCGCCTGGAGCAGCGTCTCTGCCTCGGAGTGATCGCCGCGGCCGCTGGCCTGGCGCGCGAGCTCGAGCTTGCGCGCGAGCTCTCGCGCGCACGGCCTGCGAAAGATGCTCGGGCGCAAGATGCGGTCACGCTCGCGCTCGAGCACGCCCGACGGGAGCTCGATGCTGCGGATGTACGTCAACCATTCGCTCGCCAGCGCTGCGAACGACTGGCCGAAGATGGTGTCGTACGCGCTGCGGGAGCCGCCCGCCTGGTAGAGCCGTACGAACCGTTCCATGCCGTGGCGCTCGATGAGCCGGTGACAGAAGGAGCCAGCGACGGCGTAGGCCTGCTGCGCCGGCAGCGACCAGAAGTCGTGCGACATCACCGCGTCGAGCGTCGGCAGACGGTGCAGCTTCTCGAGCACCGCGGAGGACTCGTCCGGCGTGAGCGCGCCGCCCTGCCACGTGAGCGCCTCGGCGAAGCCCTCGGTGAGCCCGACGTCGAGGCGCAGCCCGACGCGCGGCAGGCCGAGCAGCCAGTCACCGAGGTCCGCGCCGAAGACGTGTGCGAGCTCGTGGCCGAGCACCGGCTGCGGGAAGGGTTCGTGGTTCACGTAGATCTCGCGACGCCACGGCTTCGCGATGTACGTGTGGCCCGCGCCCATGAGCGCCTGCTTGTCGCCCGCGTTCGAGAACAGGTACGCGTGCACGGCAACGTTCGGTGCGTGGCCGAGCGTGGTCTCCAGCTCCCACCAGCGGAACTCGAGCTCGCGTGCCACATCGTCGAGCTCGCGCACGTACGGACCTCTCGGCGCGTAGTGGAGGACGAAGTGGGACGTCACCCGGGTGCCGCCGAGAGCCGCAGCGATGGTTTGCGCGTCCTCGCGAAAGCCGAGCTTCGGTCCGAGCCGGTACATTTCGACTGCGGCTGCGATGCACATCAACGCGAGCAGCGGTCCCCTGCGCGAGCGCCAGCGCAGTCGCAGGGTCGCTCCATCGAGAAACATGGCGCACACCGTGACGAGCCCGAGCCCCATCGCGAGGTGGTAGCCGCGCGCGAACAGGAGCGCGGTCGGCACCGTCACGCGCTCGTCGTACACGCTCCCGGCGAAGTAGCCGAAGAGCGGGTCGAAGACGAAGATCGGCGGCTCGAGGTAGAGCCGCGCGAGCGACCAGCCGACGGTGACGAGCATCGGCGCAAGAGCGATCCACACACTGCTCCGCTGCTGCGCGAGACCGAGCGCGACGCCGAGCGCCGAGCCGAAGGCGGCGCTGCACAGCGGCAGCACCGCGTACCAGACGAGCCCGATGCCCGGGTTGCAGTTCCTCACGCGCAGGCCGTTGAGCGCGAGCGCGCCGAGCGGCAGGAGGAGCACCGGGAGCGTGCGAGCGACCGTGTGGCGCCACAGCCTCAGAACCGCGGACAGTGGGCGGACTTCCGCGGTCTCGCGGGCCGCACGGCTCTCCACCGCCCGCGCGCATGCGACGGTGCGCAGCCCGAGGTGCGTCGAGGCCAGCGCGGCCAGCGGCGCGACGGCGAGCGACAGCTCGTAGCCGATGAGGTCGAAGAGCGGAACGAAGCACAGCACCCCTGCCAGCGTCAGCGCTACCACCGCCCACACCCACATCAGCCTTCGTTGACTCGACGAGGTCATATGGCTAGCGTCCAGAGAACGTACCGTACCCGCGGAGATCAGTGTGGGCGAGCCCAGCGAACCAAAAGACGCTTCTGCAGACGAAGGAATGGCGGCGAGCAGCCTCGTCGATGGTCACGAAGACGCTGACGACCGTCGCGACGATCCACGCCTCCCCATCGAGCTGCGAGTCGAGTACAAGAAGCTCAACACCTTCTTCGCCGACTACACGAAGAACATCTGCAAGGGCGGCACGTTCATCCGCACCAAGAAGCCGCTCGAGGAAGGCACCATCTTCCTGTTCCAGCTCTCGGTGCCGACGCTGCACCATCCCATCGGCATCCGTGGCGAGGTGAAGTGGGTCAAGCGCGACGGGCAGCCTTCGCCGCCCGGCATCGCGGAGGATCACGAGGCCGGCATGGGCATCCGCTTCATCTACGACACGGCCGGCGAGCGCGAGGCCGTCGAAGGTACAGTCGAGCGAATGATGGTCGACAGCCTCGGCCCGCTGCTGTACGAGAAGCTCATCGGGTCGGAACAAAAATGATCGGGCAGTGAGCAAGAAGTTCGGTCGCATCACCGACGAGCGCCTCTTCATCGTCGGCGATGTACAGGGATGCGCAGACGAGCTCGACGATCTGCTGCGCGCGGCGAGGGTAGGACACGGGCGCCGGCTCGCCTTCGCCGGGGACCTCGTCAACCGCGGCCCGAAGAGCCGCGCGGTGCTCGAGCGGGCAGTCGCCGAGGATGCGCTCGTGGTCCTCGGCAACCACGAGGACGGGCTCCTCAAGGGCAAGGGCGGCATGCTCGACCGCGTGCGCAAGGAGCTCGGCGCCGACCTCCCGCGCTGGACCGCGTGGCTCGAGGCGCTGCCCCTGTGGCTGCAGAGCGACCAGCTCATCCTGGTGCACGCGGGCATCCCACCCGGCAAGCGGCCCGAGAACGCCACGCGCGGCGAGCTCACGCGCATCCGTGACGTCGACGGCGTGCCGTGGTTCGACACCTGGAGTGGCCCAGAGACAGTCGTGTTCGGCCACTGGTCCATGCGCGGCAAGGTGGACCTGCCGCTCGCCAAGGGACTCGACACGGGCTGCGTCTACGGCGGCCGGCTGACCGGCCTCTACTGGCCCGAGCGACAGTGGCTCGACGTGCCCGCACGCAAGATCTGGTTCGACCCCATCGCGATGGAGGCAAAGTGGTGAGCTGCGCTTACCTGCCCGACGCGACGGCGACGTCGGTGCCGTTCGCAACGTTGATGGCGGCCTGTTCGCCGTCGTCGGGCGTGTAGATCTCGATCGCACCGAGCGGTGCGCCCTGGTCGTTGATGCCGCCGGCGATGAGGACGATGCCGGTCTGGAGCTGAACGGCCACGTGGTTGCGACGCGGCGCCGCCAGGTTGACCTTGCCTTTGAACGACACGACGTTGCCGGTGATGGTGATGATGTCGCAATTGGTGACGAGCTTGCCGTCCGCGCCGAGCCCACCGCAGAGAAGGAGGTCGTTGCCGACCATCGTCGCGGTGTGGCCCGCGCGCGCCGTGATGACTGCGGAGACCGAGGTGACGAGGACCGGGGGCTCCGTCGTCGGGTAGGTCTGGATGTAGTAGACGTTGCTCGTTGCTCTCCGAACTCCGGTAACCGAATCGGGGATCGTGCCGCCGATGACAAGCACGCCTGTCGTCATGTTGATTGTGGTGGCCGTGGCGTCCCACAGGTTCGGCAGGCCCGCGAGCGCAACGGGCGCGAAGCTGCCGCCCACGAACTTCTCGGCCGTGCCCCCCGCTGCTCCGTCCGCGATGCCGCCGATGAACAGCCCGCCGGCCCCGTCGGGGAACTTGGCCGCGGCGCCCGCGTGGTGATAGCGCGCGGCCTGCATCGGCGCAGTCGATGTGAGCCCGACCGAGCC
>JAYTLP010000417.1:0-12823 GCA_043729375.1 Myxococcales bacterium | reverse complement strand
GCTCGGCAAGGACGCGTGCGCGAGCGATCCCACCTGCGCGTGGTCGGCGGCCGAGACGCTGTGCCCGATCGGCGCCGCGTGCGACGACGGGGGCTACTGTCACGCAAGAAACCAGGGCGGCACGGACTGCGCGTGCGTGAGCCCGGTCTCCTCGAACGCCGACGGCACCGTTCCCCCGGTCGAGTGTGACTGCTCGGGCGGCGGCGCGAGCGCCGGCAGCGGCTCGGGAGGCGCCTGCGCGTGCGCCTGCCCGGCGTGCGCACCGGGCGAGACGTGCCCGCCCTGCGACTGCCAGTGCAACGATGGGGGCCCCACCTGCACGAGCGGCACGACCTGCGCCTGCGCGTGCCTGGCCTGCGCGCCCGGCGAGACCTGCCCGCCGTGCGACTGCAACTGCGGCGCGGGCGGCGGCACCACCGCGGGCGGCAGCGCCACCGGCACCGGCACCGGCACCGCCACCGGTAGCAGCGGGAGCGGCGGCACCACTGGCAGCGGCACCAACGCGATCGACGCGGGGCCGGCCTGCACGCCGCCCAGCACGCCGTCGAATCCACCGACGGGCGTCTGCCCCGGCCTCGGTTGTGACCCGGCCTGCCCGAAAGGGACGACCACCGACGCCAACGGGTGCCCCACGTGCACCTGCGCCTAGGCGCGGATGAGAAGCTTCTTCTGCGCCATGGCGCTCAACGCCACGCACGCGCGCACCAGCTTCGCGAGGCCATGGCTGTCGTCGTCGCTACCTGTGCCGCCGCGCTGCGCTCGACGTCCCGGCGATGCCGGTCGTCGAGCGTGGGCGGGCAAGCGGCATCGACGCCAGCGGCACCACCTCGACGTGGGCGACTGCGAGCTGCGCCTGCCAGTCGAGGAGCCGAGCGGCGCGCCGCGCAAGAACGGGTCGACGACGGCCTTCGTCGTCCGCCCATGGCCTTCAGCAGGTGGTCGACGAGCCCGGCCTCCTCGATCGCGTCGACCGGGCGGAAGCACGATGCCGGACAGTCGGGGTTGGCTGCTGTCGTCGTCCGAAGGCGTCGTGCGAGTGTGTCTGCCGGGCTGGCAGTGATGTGATGTACGCCCGGGTGGTGCATCCGTTCCGCGTCGGGGTGCGATGCTTCAGCCCTCGGAGACCGCGGACAGCCCGGTGAGCGTGGACCCGAGCACGTCGAGGCGGATCCAGTGGCCGCCGACCTTGCCGAGGTCGAAGGTGTAGCCGACATCGCTCCTTCGCACGAGCGCCGAGAACGCCCGGCCGCCACCCGCGATGTGCCAGGCGCGGCCGTGGAGCTCGAGGCCGCGAGCGGTCGACTCGGTGCGATCGATGGTCACCCCGTGCTGACCGGCGACGATCATCGACTCCTGCGTGCTCTCGTTGCGATACTCGACCTTGACGCGACCGCGGCGATCGGCGAGCAGGCTGACCTGCGTCATCGCGCCCTTTGCCGAGGCGATGCGCGCGACCGGCCACAGCGTGCCCGCGCGTACGTGCAGGCACTGCGTGGTGATGGAGGCGGCGTTGTCCCGGCCGTAGAGTTCGAGATGCACCGCGATGCGCTCGGACGGAGGCAGCACGGAGGCGTGCAAGATGTTCACGTCCGCCACGACGGGGAGCAGGTGCGGCTCGACGTGGAGGCGGCGGGGCTCGATCTGCAGCGCCCGGGCGCGGCGCTCCGGCCCGACCACCGAGCGTCCCGGGAAGGACGTGGCGGCCTGGGCGGCGACGGAGTTGGCGACCAGCATGAGGAAGACTCGGTAGCGCATCTGGTCCCGAGAGGAGCAACCGATGTGCCGCACTTGACCCCTTTGAGACCGGGGGGTTGGGCACCCGAAACGGGGCCGGGGAAGGAGATCGGACGGACGCCGGGGGGTCAGCTCACCCCGGCGTGCGATCGGTGTAGGTCAGTGAAGGTTCTTGATGATTGCGTCGGCGAATTCGGAGCACTTCACTTCCTTCGCGCCCTCCATGAGGCGTGCGAAATCGTAGGTGACCGTCTTGTCCGCGATGCTCTTCTCGAGGCCGTTGAGGATCATCTTGGCGGCCTCGCCCCAGCCCATGTGCTCGAGCATCATGACGCCCGACAGGATGACCGAGCCCGGGTTGACCTTGTCCTGGTCGGCGTACTTCGGCGCCGTGCCGTGGGTGGCCTCGAAGATGGCGTGACCGGTCTTGTAGTTGATGTTGCCGCCGGGGGCGATGCCGATGCCGCCGACCTGCGCGGCGAGCGCGTCGGAGAGGTAGTCGCCGTTGAGGTTGAGCGTCGCGATGACGTCGAACTCGTCGGGGCGCGTGAGCACCTGCTGCAGCGTGATGTCGGCGATGGCGTCCTTGACGAGGATCTGGCCCGCGGGCGGCTTGCCGTTGCAGTCGTCCCAGCCGATGGCGCGGCCCTTGTACTCGTCCTTCACGAGCTGGTAACCCCAGTCGCGGAAGCCACCCTCGGTGTACTTCATGATGTTCCCCTTGTGGACGAGCGTGACGGTCTTGCGCTCGTGCAAGATGGCGTAGTCGATCGCGGCGCGGATGAGGCGCTGCGAGCCCTCCCTCGAGACGGGCTTGATGCCGAGTGCTGTCGACTCGGGGAAGCGGATGTTTCCGTACGCCTTCGGGAACTCGGCCTTGATGAACGCGAGGATCTTCGCGACCTCGGGCGAGCCCGCGGCCCACTCGATGCCGGCGTAGATGTCCTCGGTGTTCTCGCGGAAGATGACCATGTCGACCTTCTCCGGCGTCTTGACCGGAGAGGGGACGCCCTTGAAGTACTGCACCGGGCGGAGGCAGACGTAGAGGTCGAGGAGCTGGCGCAGCGCCACGTTGAGCGAGCGGATGCCACCACCGACGGGGGTGGTGAGCGGGCCCTTGATGCCGACCTTCCACTTGCGGAACGCCTCGACGGTCTCGTCGGGGAGCCAGTTGCCCGTCTTGTCGAACGCCTTCTGGCCGGCGAGGACCTCGAGCCACTCGATCTTGCGCTCGCCCTTGTAGGCCTTGGCGACGGCCGCGTCGAACACGCGTACGGAGGCACGCCAGATGTCGCGGCCTGTGCCGTCTCCCTCGATGAAGGGGATGGTCGGGTTGTGCGGCGTCTTGACGGTACCGTCAGCCGCGACTTCGATGAGCGCCATGATGAGACCTCGTGCGTTGTGTGGAGTTCGCGCCGCGACGGGGGTCGCGAAGCGGAAGCATCCTATCCAGCGAGCGACAATTTGCAATCGGTGCGCTGAGGTCGCAGCGCGCGCAGGCACACATGTAGCCCTGGGCCACCTGACCCGATGGTGCGCGGTGTAGGTCCAACTCTTCGCTAGTTAGGGCGCGTGCGTCATGGCATATCCGTTGTAGCGAACGATGGTGAGATGGTGGGCACGCCCATAGATCGCAGCAACGGAGGCTCGGCCGGAGGCTCGGCGGTCGACGTGATCGACCGCTACCAGATCGTTGCGCGCCTCGGCAAGGGCGGCATGGCAGAGGTCTTCCGCGCCAAGCTGCAGAGCATCGGCGGCTTCGAGCGAGACGTCGCGTTGAAGGTGCTGCTGCCCAACTTCGCTTCGGAGCCCGAGTTCGTCGAGATGCTGCTCGACGAGGCACGCATCGCGGGCGCCATCGATCACCCCAACGTGCTGCAGGTGCTCGACGTCGGTCGCCGCGCCGAGATCTTCTACCTCGTCATGGAGTACGTCGACGGCAAGGATCTGCGCTCGATCGCGAAGAGCATCTCCGGCGGCCGCATCCCGCTCGGCATGGCGCTGTACGTCGTGTCCGAGGTCCTGCGCGGTCTCGACGCGGTCCACACGGCCACCGACGAGCGCGGCCAGCCGCGCAACATCGTCCACCGCGACATCTCGCCGGGCAACGTGATGATCGAGCGGCGCGGCTTCGTGAAGCTCGGTGACTTCGGCATCGCGCACGCATCGGGGCGGATCACACGGACGCGCGTGGGCGCGGTCAAGGGCAAGAGCCGGTACATGGCGCCCGAGCAGCTCGCGGGCACGCTCGTCGACCATCGCGCAGACCTGTATGCCGTCGGCGTCACGCTGTTCGAGGCGATCCTCGGCGACTTCGCGCGCGTGTCCTCGAAGCCGACCATCTACGGGCCGATGTTCACCTGGCCCGAGCGGCTCCCCGACGGCGCCGTCCCCGCCGATGTCGAGGCCATCCTGCGTCGCGCCATCACCGACACGCCGGAGCTGCGCTACCGCGACGCGGTCGAGTTCCGCGACGATCTCGAGCTCGCGCTGCACCGCTGGGCACCCGGCTACAACGCGGACACGCTCGCGCGCGAGCTCAAGCGGCTCGGTGCGAACATGGCGGTCGCCGGGAACGCGCCCGACAACGACTCCACGAAGGCGGCCATGGGCAGCGAACCCGTCGGCGTCAGGCCCGGCAAGTGGCGTGGCATGGCCACCGCCGAGCACCAGATGCCGCCGGTCGACGGCACGATTCCCACGGGGACGTCCGCGTCGGCGCTCACGCCGATCCAGCGGCTCGTCGACCTCACGCCCAGCGTGCCCGTCACGACGCGACAACCCGCTGCCGCCTTCGCGCGGAACCCGGCAGCGCCGTCGCAGCGCATCGACGCCGAGGTGCGCGGCAGCGCCGTGTCGCTCGCTCACTTCGGTCACGCCATGCCGAGCCGGTGGGAGCGCAAGCTCGACCGTCGGCTCGCGTGGGGCCTCATCGTCGGAGCGCTCGCACTCGTCACGATCGTCATCGTCATCGTCATCGCAAGCACGGCGCCCGCGTCGCTTCCGACGGTCGAGGCGCCGCATGTTGCGCCGCAGGTCGCGGTCGTCCCCCGCGCGGTGGCATTGCCGACACTCGGCGCCGTGGACGTCCAGGGCCCGAGGGGTGCCGAGGTGTTCATCCTCGGCACGAGCTACGGAGTCGCGCCCGTACGGATCGAGGTCGCCCCCGGCGAGTACAAGCTGGTCCTGCAGCTGCCCGGCCGGAAGCACCGCATCCTCACCCGTGCCGCGCGAGTCGTCGCGGGGCGTACCACGCCGGTGAAGTAGAGGTCAGTCGCTCCAACCGAGGTGCTCGCTGACGTACGGCGTGTTGGTCAGGTTCACGGCGGGGTCCACCAGGTTCGTCGCCTGCAGGTCGGAGCGCGTTCCCCCGGTCTGCACCTCGTAGATCACCTTGTCCTCGACGACGGTGAGCGCAACGATGCCGCTCATCCCCGCCGCGTGCTGCGTGCCGTCGCGCTCGATGATCCACATGTTGCCGGCCGGATAGGTGTCGCCGACGGCGCGCGAGTCCACGACGAGGTAGACAACGCGTCCGTCGGGGAGCGCGTTCGGTGTGACGGCGCGATACGGCGCGTCGACGTACGCGAGCTGCGTGGGTTCCGTGTCCGCGTCGGGGCGGTCGATATCGAGCGCGACGATCGAAGACCCGGCGTCGTCGGATATGACCGCGACCACGCGTCCTTCGTCGAGCGGTGCGGGATCGGAGATCCGCGCCGAGCGCTCGGTGTGCATGAGAGCAGGCGCCGGATCGTCGACATCGATGCGCTCGAGGACGCTGTGCGTGGGGACGGACGGCGTCGTGGTCAGCACCAGCCTCGACTCCCCCTTCAGCGAGACGCCGCAGAGCGAGTCGTTGATGCTCACGTCGCTGCGCGCAAGGCGGAGCAGGCGATCACCGGCCTGGTAGTACGGAAAGATGGAGCCCGAGTCGTCGCCGAGCACGATGGCGCGCCCGTCGGGGAGCCGGCGCGGCCAGCCCGTTCGGTTGCGGTTGTCGCCAACCAGCCCGAGCGACGTGCGCTGCGTGCCGTCGAGGCGAACGGTGAAGAGCTCGTTGTGAACGAGAAAGAGCGCCTGTGGTTTCGCTGCGGAGAACGACTCCGGCACGGGGCCTGCGCCGGAGCACGCGCCGAGCGCGCCTGCGGCGAGTATCGAGAGCCACCTGGCTTTCAGTGCGTGCCTGCCTGCGACACCGCCGAGCTGGTCGTCCATGACGCCCCCTGTTCGAACCTGGTTCCGATTTCGTGCACCCGCAATGCTTCCGGAGCGAAAGTCGGGCCAGAGGCGTGTGGGGGAAGCTCGCACCGCTGCCGAGGCCGTGGTAACTCGGGGTTTATGCGATCCAGGTTGGTTGGCGGAGTGCTCGGCACTGTCGTGGCGGTTGCCGTGGCATCTGCCGGCGGGGGGCCGGTGCGTGGGGCAGGACGGCGCGGTGTCGCAAAAACACCCGCGCCCGCACCGGCGCCCAGGCCGGTGGCGAGCGCGAGCTTTGCGCAGCTCCACGACGACGCCGAAGCGGTGACCGATCTGGCCCGGCTGGTGGATCCGCTGTTCGATTCGTGCGACGCGGGCGATCCCCTCGCCCACCGACAGTGCGAGGGCGAGCGCGAGTTCCTCGAGACGCAGACCCGGGAAAAGACGTTCATCGCGACGGGCGATGCGGCGTCGCTCACCGTGAGCCCGTTCGACACGCTCCAGAAGTCGGTCGACCTCGACATCGCGGGCTGCCTGGCCTGCATCCACCCGCTGGTGCTCCCCGACGGCAAGGGTGGCCACGTGGAGCGCTTCGTCACCACGCAGCCCCCGCGTGCCATCAAGAACGGCCATGCAGTCGGTGTAGACGTGGGCTCCCTGCAGCTCACGTTCGCGACGAAGGAAGCCGAGCTGGCCTGGAAGAAGCGCGACAAGCAGGCCATCCCACGCCTGCGCACGCAGTTCGTCTTCCGCCTCGGCCCGACGTGGAGCTCGGGCGGCTTCACCGGTATCTCCTTCGTGCCGCTCGCCTATCGAGTGGTCGACGCGTGCTCCGGCGAGGTGATCGAGACATCGCCGCCGGTCGCCGACGGCGCGCCCGCTGCCAAGGTGGTCCTGCCGCTGCTGCTTTCGCCCGGCGACGATCTCGCGTGCCCGGCCGCAGGGGAGGATCTGACCCCCGAGCAGCGCGCCGCGAAGGCCGCACAGGCCGACCTGCCGCAACAGCTCGGTCGCGCGCAGATCGAAAAGGGCCTCGCCACGGTGCAAGCGCGCATCAAGAAGTGCCACGACGAGTACGACGAGTCCGGCATGGTCGCCGTGCGCATCGCGCTCGAAGGTGCGACGGGCAGGGCGCGCGAGGTCGAGGTCTCGCCACCATTCGATACGACGCCCGCCGGTATCTGCGTGCGCACGGTGCTGAAGGCGGCGAGTTTTTCGCACTTCAAGAACGAGACGCAGGAGATCAAGGTCTCCGTTCCGCTCAGGTGACTAACGTCGGCGGAAGAAGCGCGCGCCGAGCAGGGCGAGGCCGACCGCCGCGAATGCTCCGATGACGAGGCCGGCCTGCTCACCCTCGAGCGTGCCGAGCACGAGCGCGGGTATGGCGACGACGAGCAGGACGGCAACGACGACGTCTTGACGTGCACCCCCGCGCCGGCGGGCCACGGCGCCGGCAAAGACGCTTCCCGCGATGCCGAGCACGAACAGCACGAGACCCGTGGCGAAGTTCGCATCGGCGTCGGCGCCGGCGCTCATGTGCGCGAGGAGCCGCAAGCCGATCTGCACGCGCTGTCCACCGCCGGTGACGAGCAGCCCGACGACGAGCACGCCGAGCAGCGCCGCAGCGCCAATCAGCGCCGGACCGAGGCGCAGCGGCGTGCCGGCCCTGGCACTCGCGCGCAGCGACAGCGCGACCACGACGAGCAAGCACGCCGAGCCGAACCACTCGCCGAGCGTGGCGTAGAGGGTCGACGGCGAGAGGATGGCGACGTCTTCGAGCAGCGTGAGCGGCACCTCCTCGCCCTCGGCCGGATCGACCGCGTGGGTCTTCGCGTACACCTTGCCCGTGGCATCGATGAACGTGGAGACGCCGGTGTTCACCGCGCGCACGAGGTCCGTGCGCAGCTCGATGGCGCGATAGACGGACAGCGCCATGTGCTGCCACGGCTCGGCGGTATTGCCGAACCACGCGTCGTTGGTGATGTTGACGAGCACGTTCGGACCGAGCTTGGCGACGCGCCGGCCGAAACTCGGGAAGATGTCTTCGTAACAGATCATCGGCGCCACTCTCGCCGTGTGCTGCCGGCCGTCGCGCGTCCATTCGATGGGGAACGTGGTGACGTCCGTGCCGCGCGCGAAGTTGGACGTGGCGGGAATGAGGTCCTTGATGAAGTGGAGCTGCTCGTAGAAGGGGATGTACTCGCCGAAGACCATGAGGATGGTCTTGTCGAACGAGCCGCGGAGCTCGCCTCCGGCATCGAGGAGCAGCGCCGTGTTGTACGGATACTTCGTGGCGCGACCGAGCGTGAGCGAGCCGAACAGGAGCGGCGTGTGGAAGCCGCGCTGCACGTGGCGCTCGCTCTCCATCGGCCAGTCGCGAGTCTGATCGCGGAGGAAGAAGTACGGGTACGAGGACTCGGGCCAGACGATGAGCTCCGCGCCGCGACGCTCGAGCTCGGCGGAGACCCGCTGGTGCGTCCCGAGCTGGGTCTCACCGAGCTCGGGGTTCCACTTCTCGTGGATGCCGATGTTGGCCTGCACCACGCCGATCTTGAGCTTCGGTGCGGCCTGCCGTTGCGCCCGCACCTGGTGGATCCGCACGAAGCCGAACACCACGTTCGCCGCGATGAGCGAGAACGCGATGGCCGCGCGCCGCACCGCGCGCACGGTCGCGAGGTCGTAGAGCGCGGCGCTCGAGAGCACGAGCAGGAACGACACGCCGAGCGGCCCAGTGAGCTCGGCGACCTGGATGACCGGCGGGATCCACGCCTGGGTGATGGAAAGGTACCAGGGAAAGACGTACGGCACGCACAGCTCGGCGGCGACCCATGCGAGCGGCGCCACGAGTGTGACGGGGAGCGCGAGCTCATCTGTGAGGCGACGTGTGACCTGCGCGAAGATCGCGAATGTGATGCCCTGGTACAGGACCATGAGCGCAAAGATCGGCACGGACGCGATCAGCGGCAGGCCACCGAAGCGCCCCATGAAGCCGACGAGCCAGTAAAAGCCCCCCGCGTTGGCCACGAAGCCGCCGAGCAGGCCCCACGCCCAGGGCCGCTTCGTCGACGCGTGCTGCGTGACCCACAGCAGCGGTACGCCGGCGACCCAGGCGAGCGGCCACACGTCGAACTTCGCGCAGGCGAGGAAATAGAGCGTGCCGGAAAGAATGCAGAGCGCGGCCTTCTGCCACTTCTCCATCAGGGCAGCTCCGGTGCGCGGAGGAGGAGCGCGGCGGGCACGACCTCGAAGCGCGCGGGGAGGCGCCCCGGCTGCTCGCCGTCGACGTCGAGCAGGACTTCGCGACCGTCGACGGACTCGGCGTCGAGCGAGCGGATCTTCGCGGTGGAAACCTCGGCGAGGGCGAGGTGCCGGCCGGAGTACAGGTCGCGTCCATCGCGCAGGAGGTCCCACAGGCCCATGTCGCCGAAGCGCACGAGGTCGAGCGCCCCGTCGTGGAGCAGCGCGTCGGGCGCGACCTTCATGCCGCCGCCGAAGTAGCGCGCGTTGGCGATGGACACGTTGTAGACGAGGCCGGTCCTCCACTCGCCGTCGTCGACGCGGATGCGCACGGGCGAGTTGGAGTAGGCGAGGCCGGCGCGCAGTGTCGAGAGCGCGAAGGCGAGCTTGCCGGGCAGCGATTTTTTGGACGCGTTGACGTACTTGTCCACGAGCCCCGCGATGCCGAAGGACGCGACGTTCACGAAGTAGCGAACGCGGGGCGAGCCGTCGTGCGCCGTGAAGCGGATGCGGCCGACGTCGACGAGGCGCGGAGTCGCGGCCGCCATCGCCTTCGCGGCGAGCACCGGATCACGCGAGACACCGATGGAGCGGATGAAGTCGCCGCCGGTGCCGATCGGGAACACGCCCAGCGCAGTCCGGCTGCGCTTGTCCGGATCCGCCGCATCGAAGAAGCCGTTCACCGCGTCGTTGATCGACCCGTCGCCACCGACGGCGATGACGGTCCCCGCGCCCTCGGCGATGGCCTGCCGGGTCAGGCGCTCGCCGTCTCCCGCGGTCTCCGTGAAGCAGTCCTCGAATGGCCCGTAGGCCTCGCGGAGCTGCGTGACGAGCTTGCTCCACCGCTTGCCGGTGCGGCCACCCGCCGAGCTGGGGTTCACGATGACGACGGTGTGCGACATGAGTGGTGGAGCATACATCGGCGGCGAAACTGCAGCCCTCACTGTCCCGCGGGGAGCTGGAGGTGACGTCGCCCCGCAAGCAGGCATCAGGCGCGGAAGCGCCGGGTCGCCTCGATGGCGGCACGATACGCGGCAGCCTCGCGCGCGACGTCGGCGGCGGTCCACGCGAGCCTGTCGCCCATCTGGCGGGCGATCGCCGGCGCGGCGGCGAGGCCCTGGTCGCGGCCGTGGAGCGACAGCGGCACGCGACGCTCGAGGAGATCGGAGAGATGTAGCGCCTGCTCGCAGTCGACGGCCTCGTCCACCTCGGCGCGCACGAAGGGGAGCTCGGGGTCGAGGCGCGCACCGAGCGTTGGGTCGGCATCAATGCGTGCCTTCAGCGCGGGGGCACGCGCGCCGTACGTCTTCACGAGGTGCGTGACGATGTCGGGCGGCAGGCCGACGATCCTGCGCTCGAGCTCCGCGAGCCCACCCTGGCCGTCGACGCCTACGCCGCCCGGCAGCGGGCGCTCGCGCGTCTTGCTCGGCTGCAGCGGGCCGAGCTGCCGTCCCGCCAGCTCGACCACCTCCTCCGACATGCGCCGGTACGTCGTGAGCTTGCCGCCCGCGATGGTGACGAGGCCGGGCTGTGCCTCGAGGTGGTGCTCGCGCGAGACGGCGGACTCGCTCTGCCCGCCCTCGGGCCGGAGCAGCGGACGCAGGCCCGACCAAGTGGAGAGCACGTCGTCGAGGCCGAGCTTCGCGTCCGGGAAGTAGTGGTTGCCGACCTCGAGCAAGTAGTCGACGTCGCTGCGGTCCGCATCGGCCTGCTCGGGCGGGCCGTCGTAGAACGTGTCGGTCGTGCCGATGACCGATCGGGCGCCCCATGGGATGCAGAACACGACGCGCTTCTGCTCCTTGACGAGCAGCGCCCGGCCGAGTGGCAGGCGCTTGGCGTCGACGACGATGTGCACGCCCTTCGTGGGCTTGAGGATCTGTGACGCGCCGTAGGTCGCGCGGAGCTCGTCGCACCACGGGCCCGTGGCGTTGACGACGACCTTCGCGCGCACCGGGATGGCCTGGCCATCGGCCTCGACCTCCGCGCCCACGAAGCGGTCGCCGTCTTTCAGCAGCCGCAGCGCGCGCACGTGGTTCAGCGCGACGGCACCGACCGCGCGCGCGTCCATGATGTTCTCGATGGTGAGGCGAGCGTCGTCGGTGGTGCAGTCGTAGTAGACGATGCCGCCCTTGAGCTCGTCGCGCCGCAGGCCGGGCTCGAGCTTGAAGACATCGCCCTTGCGGTAGGCCTTGTGGAGCTTCGGCGACGTGAAGCCCGACAGCGCATCGTAGAGCCACAGGCCGCAGTCGAGGACGAACAGCCCGGGCTTGTCACCGCGGTACGAAGGCACGAGGAATTCGAGCGGGCGCACGAGGTGCGGCGCGAGACGCATGAGCAGGGCGCGCTCGTTCACGCTCTCGAAGACCAGCCGCACGTGCCCCTGCTCGAGGTAGCGCAGGCCCCCGTGCACGAGCTTCGTGGACTTGGACGAGGTGCCCGAGGCGAAGTCGTTCCTCTCGACGAGGGCGACCGAGAGCCCTCGAAGCGCCGCATCGCGGGCGACGCCGGCGCCCGTGATCCCACCGCCGATGATCAGCAGATCGAAGGCGGTGTCGGCGAGGGTGCGGAGGTCGGCTGCGCGTGCGGAGAGTGCGGTCACGTCGGTGAATCCTGACTCAGATCGCGGGATCCGCCGGTGCCGTCGAGGCGATGAAGAGGTCCTCGAGCTGTGCGTTCTGCACCAGCGTCGGGGCGTCGGTCATGAGATCCGTGCCCTTCTGCGTCTTCGGGAAGGCGATGACGTCGCGCAGGGAGTCTGCGCCGCACAGCAGCATGGCCAGGCGGTCGACGCCGAACGCGATGCCGCCGTGCGGAGGCGGGCCGTACTTGAAGGCGTCGAGGAGGAAGCCGAACTTGGCCTTGAAGTCGTCGACCGACAGGCCGAGCGCGGTGAACACGGCGGCCTGCACGTCGGGCTGATAGATGCGCAGCGAGCCGCCGGCGATCTCGTTGCCGTTGAGCACGAGGTCGTACGCGCGGGCCTTCACGCCGTGCAGCCGCGCGTGATCGCCGCTCCTGAGCGCGTCGACATCGCCGGGACGCGGCGCCGTGAACGGATGGTGAGCGGCGACGAAGCGCTTGTGCTCGTCGTCGTACTCGAACATCGGGAACTCGGTGACCCACGAGAAATTCCACTGACCCTTCTGAACGAGGCCGAGCTTGTTGCCGAGGTGCAGGCGGAGGCCGCCGAGCACCGCGTTCACGAGCTTGGGCCGGCCGAACTGGAAGAAGACGTAGTCGCCCGGCTCGGCACCGACCGCCGCGTTGATGGCCGCGCGGCCCTCGGGCGTGACGGTCTTCGACAGGGGGCTCTGCGTCCACTCTCCGCCGTCGCCCACCTTGGCGCGCGCGAGGCCGCGAGCGCCGAAGCCCTTCACGAACTCCTCGAGCTTGTCGGCCTCCGTCCGGCTCATGTTGCCGGCGTCCTTCACGGGCAACCGCAGCGCCTTGACGATGCCACCCTGGTCGAGCGCGCCCTTGAAGAGCGCGATGCCCGCGCCGTCGTGTTTCTTGCACACCTCGGTGACGTCGGTGAGCTGGAGCTCGAATCGGAGGTCCGGCTTGTCGACGCCGTACTTGCCCATCGCCTCGTCGTACGGGATGCGCGCGAACGGTCGCGGCAGCTCGACGCCGAGCAGCTCCTTCCAGATGCGGC
>JAYTLP010000416.1:0-11089 GCA_043729375.1 Myxococcales bacterium | reverse complement strand
CGATCGCGCCGGAGGCCAAGGCGGCGCTCGAGCTCGAGCGCGGCGCGCTGCTCGGCTGGCACGCCGACGACATCGCGGCGGGAGAGGCAGCGCTGCACGAGGCGCTGCGCCACCATCCAGCCGATGGACGCGCCACCATCGCGCTCGAGGAGCTCTTCGAGCGTCGCAAGGCTGCTCCGTCCGCAGGCGGCGAGGCCCCAGAGAGCCCGGAGCGCATCGAGGCGCTGGCCGCGGCGCTGCGCGGCCAGGTGGATGCCGAGCTCGACCCGGCCCGCGTGGTCCCGATGCTGTCGCGCCTCGCAGAGCTGCACGAGCGCGATCGACTCGATCCGAAGGCCGCGGCGGCCGTCTATCTGGAGCTCCTCGAACGCAGCTCCGAGACCGATGAGCGCGCGGTCGCACTCCGCGGACTCGAGCGCTGCCACGCGCTCCTCGGCGACGTCGGCGGCATGCTGACGGCGCTCGAGCGAGAGAGCGAGCTCCTCGAACCACGGTCGCGACCGCTGCACCGTGCACGAATCGCGTGGGAGAAGGAGCGCTCCGGCCGCGCGCAGGAAGCGGAGGCCGATCACGAGGCACTCCTCGACGTCATGGACGCCCCCGAGGTCTCGTCGGCAGCCCGCCTCGGCCTCCTGCGCGCGGCGTACCGGATGGGCGACCCCGCAGCGCTCGCGGCCGCGCTATGCGGCTTGCTCCCGCTCGTCGACCCCGAGCTCGCAGCCACGCACGCGGCGCTCGACGTCGAGATGGCCGAGGCGTTTCGCGCGTGCGGCGAGCTCGACGAGGCCGCCATCGCCGCGGCGCGCGCGCACGCGGCAGCTCCGGAACAGCGCGCCGCGATGCTCGAGCTGCTCGTCACCGCGGGTGCCCGTGCCGATGTTCGCGGCGTGGGTGATGCCATCGTGGAGCTGGCCGGCACTTCTCCGCCGCCGCTGCGTGGCGAGCTCTTGCGACGCGCCGCCTGGACGGCCTGGTCGCAGGGTGACCTCGAGACCGCACGACTGCGCGGGGAGGCCGCTGCTGCCTCGCACGCCGAAGCTGCCACGACGGTGGCGCTCGCGGAGAGCACGTCGGGCATCGGGGTCCTCGAGGCGCGTCTCGCTCTCGCTGAAGGCGCGGGACGACACCCGTGGCTGCTCGCGCTCGCCGAGGCGCAGGCGACGCAGGGCATGCTGGCCGAGTCGAGCAAGACGCTCGAAGAGCTGCTCGCTGCCAACCCGAGCAGCGTGATCGGGCTCGAGCTCGATCGCCGGGTGCGCAAGGCTGCGAGCGATCGACGTGGCTACGCGCGCCGGACGCTCGCGCTGGGTGAGCTCCTTGCCGAGACGGAGCAGGCGTCGTTGCTCCTCGCCGAGGCCGGGGGAGCATTCGAAGCCCTCGGCGATCTACACGCTGCAGCGTACGCGTACCGCGAGGCGCTCGCCCGCTCGCCACTCGACGGGGCCACGTTCTCGAAAGCGCGCACGCTGCTCCTCGGTACCATCGAGTCGGGCGACGAGGAGCGCGCTGCCTACGCGCGCGTGACGCTGCTCGAGCTGTACGGGCACCACCTCGCACACGTCGACGAGGCCGGCACCCGCTGCGCCGCATTGCTCGATCGCGCGGAGCTGACCGCGTCGGCAGGTGATCGAGCGGCAGCCGAGGTCGATCTGCGCGCGGCGCTGGAGGTCGATGAGCGGAGCGCGCGCGCGCTGGCTGCGTTGCTGCGCCTCGTCGCCGAGGATCCGCAGCGCCTCGCCGAGGCTCGGGAGCTCGCGCAGCGCTACGCGACCCTCGACACCGATCCGACGCAGCGTCGCGACGTGCTGCTGCGCATCGCCGATGCCGAGCAGGGCACGGGCGGAGACGCGCAGCGCGCCATTGCCGCGCTCGAGAAGGCCATCGCCATCGACGAGGACGCTCCGACGCTGCTTGCGCTCGCGAAGCTCCTCCGCGACGAGCGCCACTGGCAGCGAGCCGTCGACGTACGTCGGCGCCTCGTCGCGCAGCTACCACCCGCGCAGGCCGTTTCGCTCGAGCTCGAGATCGCCGAGCTGTACGCCAGTGGCTTCTCCGACAAGGGCGCAGCGCGAGAGGCGGCGCAACGGGCGTTGGCGCTAGATCCACTCAGTGTCGACGCGCTGCGCGTCGTCGCCCAGCACACGACGTCACAATCGCCACGTCCCGTGCCGCTGCTCGAGCTGGTGGCCGACGAGGCGCGCGCGCTGCTGACCGATCCGGCCCGTCGCGTGCGTGGCATCGAGCACCTGCTGAGCACGGCACAGCTGCTCGGTGACGACGAGCTCGTCGCGCTGGCAGCGCAGGCGGCGGCGCTGTTTCAGGGACGGGTGCCCTCGATGCGCAGCATCGCGCTCCCGCTGCGCGCGATTACCGACATCACCAGCGACCTCGTCTCACCGCCGCATGCCGAGGTGCTCGGCGAGCTGCTCGCCGCGATCGGGGAGACCACGACGCGCCTCCATCCCATCGATGCACGCTTCGGCAAGACCGCGCGACCATCCAGCAAGCAGAAGGCGGAGATCGCGGCGCTCGTTGCGCTCGCTCGTATCGTCGGTGTCGTCGAGCTCCCGCTCGAGCTGGGCGACGGCGCGTCCGTCGCCGCCGACCACGCGCGCGTGGTGGCGGGGCGCCAGCTGCTCGGCATCGTCGACCAGCCCGTTGGCCGCTTCCGCGCTGCCCGCACCTTGTGGCTGTACACTTCAGGCCTCGGTGTGCTGGATAGGCTCGACGACGCGGGCATCACTGGCCTCGTCGCCGGCTGCCTCGGCGTGGCCAGGCAGCCGTGGCCCGCTGCTCTCGAGGACGTGCGGCCATCTGCTGCGGCCGCCGCGGAGCGCACTCAGGCGGTCGACAGGGCCCTGTCCCGGAAGGAGCGCAAGGCGCTCGTCGCGCTGGCACCTCGACTGGCAACGATGACCGACCCTCGTCGATTCCGTGCGCGTAGCCTCGAATCTGCGGCTCGCGTTGCAGCGCTCGTGGGTGCCGATCTGGCCGCCGCCAGCAGTGAGCTCGGCGTCGAGGGCGCGAGCGCGCTCGTGAGCTTCGTCGTGTCGTCCGCTTTCGGCATCGCACGCCGCCGACTCGGAGAGAAGCGCGTATGAGCGGCCCGAACGACAAGAAGCCGCCGGTGGACTCCGACGACGATTGGCTCAACGCGCTGGACGAGTGGGACGCCCAGATCGACGGAGCGCTCGGTCAGCTTCCCAGCGAGCTGCCACTCCACGCCGCGGAGCCGACCACACCGCCCGCCGACGAGACGCAGCTCACCATGGCCACGCTGCCGCCGGCGACGGAGGCCGACGCGCTCGACCCGTTCGTGATGGACCTGCCCACGTCCCCCGAGCTGCGGGCGCTGGCCGAGGACTCGCTATCGGATCTCTTCGAGGGCGGCGTCGCGCTCGACGATGCGGCGGCACCCGACACCGCAGTCGTGGTGGACCCGACGCCACCGGCAGGGGAATCGGGTGACACGCTGCACCTCTCGGACGAGCTGGCGATCGACGACGAGCCGGTCTTCGGCGATGGCTCCACGCGGGTGGTGGATGCGTTCGAGATGGCGCCGCTTCTCGCGAACGAGGTGCCGTATGACGACGAGGACGACGTCGCGATCGAGCGCGTGCTCGACCGCGTCGAGGAAGTGGCCGCGGAAGCGCGCGACGACGACGATTTCTACGACGACATCTCCATCGTTCCCGGTCGTGACGAACCGTCCATCCCGAAGTCGCAGGCGGCGGCGCCCGCGGACGAGGAGGAGGAGGAGGAGATCTGGGAAGAGCCGTCCGTCCTCGAAGGTCCTTCCGTCGATGATCACGATCGAACGCCGCTGCCCATCGGGGAGGAAGTTGCCGGCGAGAGGCTGGCGCTGCGCACCGTGCCCGCAGCGCGGCAGCAAGGACTGCCACAGCACGAGCTGCGCGCGCAGCGACCGACCCGGCCGCCGGACGGCGACCCGCTCCATGGCGTGGAGAGCGGCGCGCCCGTGGTCCTTCTCGACGACGAGCGGCGAGAGCTGCGCGGACTGATCGATACGGAGCGCCTGCTGCAGGATGGCGATCGTTCGGCGGAGCTGGCGTTCGAGGCGGCGTGGCTGAGCGCGCGGATCGGGGACGAGCTCGGCGCCTCCGAGCGCGCAGACGCAGCGCTGGCTACGAGTGAGCGTCACCCGGGTGCGCTGGCCATCGCACGCCGTTGCGCGCTGTCGCGGAACGACCTCGAGCGAGCGCAAGAGCTGCTTGCTCGCGAGCTCGAGGTGTCGAGCACCGTCGAGCGCGCAGCGCTGGGAGAGCTGGCCGTGGCCGTGGCGGATGCGCGCGGCCAGCACGTGCGTGCGCGTACGCTCGACGGCGTGACTGCGGCGGCGGCCGTGGTCGGCCTCGCGTATACCCGCACCGATGCACAGGCGATGGCTCTTCGCGAGCGGGTCACGGACGCGCGGCTGCGTGGTGCGCTCGCCGCGTGGTCGGTCCGGCTCCTCGCGGGCGACGAGGCTGCGGCGCGGCTGCAGGCGGCCGACCTCGAGCCGCGCAACCTGCACGCCGCACTGGCAGCGTGGCGGCTCGCGGTCGGTGGCGCTCGTTCCGAGGCGAGCGCCCTCGACCAGGTGGCCGACGCATTGCCGCCTTCACCGCTGCGCAGTGCGGTGGAGCGTCGCGCCATCGGTGCCGGGTTCGCGGAGGGCGCTGCTGGCTCACGGGCACGGCTGGCTGCGCTCGCGGATGCCGGGGACGAGACGAGCGCGCTCTGGTGGAGCCTCGACCCCATCGCGACAGAGGTCGCCGACGCCGACGTGTCCAGGCTCGCTCGCGCGGTCGCGCAGCTCACGGATGCGGGTCAGCGCTCAGCGCTGCGCTTCGCCATCGGCGTGGCCGAGGAGGCACGCGATCACGTTGGCGCTGCGATTGCCGCGTATGTAGAGGCCGTCCGCGAGTTCCCGGCCGGTCGCGGTGCGGAGCGCGCACTGGAGCGTGCGCGGGCACGAGGTGGCGACAAGCAGGCTGCGCTCACGCGCCAGCTGCGCATCGCGACGCTCGGCGATCTACGTTCTTCGTGGGCGCTGCACCGAGCCGCATCGCTGCTCGTCGAGCTCGACAAGCCAGACGAGGCGCTGAAGCGCACCGAAGACGCGCTGCGCATCGCGCCGACCGATGGCGAGGCGCTTGCGATGCACGCGCGCATCGTCGGCCTGCTCGGTCGGCCGGCGCAGGGCGCCGAGCAGCTGCTGGTTGCCGCCGATACCACCGCGGACGCGGCGCTTGCGATGTCGCTGCGTCAGCGAGCCGCGGCCGCCTTTGCAGCGGCCGGCGTCCCGGCGCGCGCCATCGACGTCACGCTGGAGGCCGGCGGCGGGTTCGACGAGCAGCTCGACGCCGTCCGTCGTTACGGAGTTGCTGCGCCTGGACGGCTGCGCGAGGCGCTGGCAGAGCTGGCGGAGCGGGCAGCGCCCGGGGCCGTGGCGCGTGCCTGGGTCGAGCGTGCCACGCTCGTGGGCGGGGACGACGCTCTCGACGACCTGCGTCGCGCCGCGGCGCTGCGCCCCGAGTGGGAAGGGCCGGCCGCGTGGGCCAGCGCCATCGGTCGCAAGAGCGCCTCCTCGGCCACGGTGGACCTTCTGGTGGAGCGTGCCGAGCAGCTCGCCACGCGCGACGATGTGCCCCTCACGCTGAGGCGCGGGGCGTTGCTCGATGCGTCGCTGGCGCTGTCTGCCGACCGCGACGACCGAACCGCTGCGGTGGAGATCATCGCGAAGGAGAGCTGGACCGCGGATATGACGCTCGCGATCGAGCGCCTGCGGCTCGCGCGGCAGCGGGGACGCGAGCCGGGGCTGAAGGCGGGATACGACGTTGCACTCGCGGCCGAGTCGTTGCCGGAGCGCCAGGCTATGCTGCTCTACGACCTCGCGCGTGCCCATCGCCGCGGCGGCGACGCCGACCGTGAGCTCGACCGGCTGCGCGCAGCTGCCGACGCGATGCCCGACGCTCGGGTGTACCGCGATGCACTCGAGCGGACGCTGGAGCGGACGGGTGACACGGCCCGGTTGAGCGATCTCGCGCTGGGCGATCTGAAAGAGGCGCAGGACACCCGCAGCAAGGTCGCGGCGTACGAGCGTCTCGCGTTCATCGACGAGTGCTTGCGTCACGACGTCGCGAGCGCCCATCTGAGCTACGAGTCGATCGCCGAGCTCGAGCATCACGATCAGGATGCCGCGCGTCGCCTGGAGCGCCGCCTCGTGGAGGAGCGTCGCTACGTCGACCTCGTGCACCTGTACGACGGCATGGGCATCGCCGCGCAGGATCCGGCCTTTGCCGTCGCGCTCACGCTCGAGCGCGCGCGGCTGCGCAGCCGCGTGATCGGTGAGGGTCTCGACCCCGCCGACCTCGACGCCGCGATCGACAACGATCTGCGACTCGCGCTCTTCCAGGATCCGTGTTCTGTGCCTGCGCTGCGCCAGGCCTACGCGCGCTCGGTC
Source organism: Myxococcales bacterium (assembly GCA_043729375.1). Classification (GTDB taxonomy): domain Bacteria; phylum Myxococcota_A; class Polyangia; order Palsa-1104; family Palsa-1104; genus JBDTCO01. The sequence continues at coordinate 4,623 of JAYTLP010000416.1, read as the reverse complement.
GAGCGCCGCGATGTCGCCGGTCGACTCGAGCTCGCAGTGCGTCTCGCCGAGCTCGCGGCTGCTGCGGTGCCACCGGACGGTCGTGCCTCCGCCGTCTTCTGTACGCGAGCCGCGGAAAGCTTGCTCGCGCTCGGTCGTGACGACGACGCCGGCAATCGCCTCGGGGCTGCCATGGCGCGCGAGGAGTCTCACCTGCCGGCCCTCCTGATCCAGCTCGAGATCGCGCTGCGTCGCGACGACAGCGCCAGCGCGGCAGATGCCGCAGAGAAAGTGCAACGCGTCCAGCGCGAGCCGGTGGCACGACGCGAGGCCGGCCTCCTGGCAGCAGCGCTCGCAGCTGGACCACTCGCCGACCGTGCCCGTGCGGTGCGCCTCCTGCGCGCGGCGCTAGAGGCCGATCCGCGGGCCGAGCTCGCATTCACTCGCCTCCGCGAGCTGCTCCAGGCCGACGCCGCCTGGCCGCAGCTGGGCGAGCTCTACGCGCAGCGCCTCGGTGTGGAGCTCGACGGCCGCAAGCTGCTCGAGCTTCGCGTCGAGATGGCGCAGCTCCAGCGGCTCCACCTCGCCAACACGGTACGCGCGAGGGAGGAGCTCGAGGCTGCGCTCCGGCAGGACGCGGGGCACCTCGCCGCTCTGCTCTATCTCGCAGACCTCGAGGAGCAGGAGGGTAACCATCAGGCAGCGGCCGACCTGCTGCTGCGGCGGGCCAAGATCGAGAAGCAGCGCGAGCCGCTCGCCGATCTGCTGTTCCGTCTCGGCGAGCTCTACGTTCGCCACCTCGCCGACGCGCAGCGAGGCACCGCCTGCCTCGTGCGGGTGTTGCAGCTCCAACCCGATCGGAAGGCCGCACTCGAGCTCGTCGCGGAGGCCTACACGGCTGCGGCCAACTGGGCGGGTGTGCTCGGCGCGCTGCAGCGCCTCGCCGCCTTGGAGACCGACCAGGTGCGTCGCGTCGCACTGTTGCATCGCGCCGCGGCCGTGCAGGAGGACGGCTTCAAGGAGCCGCGTCAGGCGCTCATGCTCTATCGGGCCGCGCTCGAGCTGAACCCGACGTACCTGCCCGCCGTCGAGGCGCTCGGTCGTTACTTCGATCGTCAGTCTGACGTGCAGTCGCTCCGAGTGCTCGTGGACACGACGGCGCGCCGGCTGCGCCAGGGGCTCACCGGCGGCCCACGCGACGCGAGCGTGTTCCACTCGCTGTTCCGCATCTTCACGCTGCGCCGCGCGCCCGACCGCGCCGCGATGGCTGCGGGCGTCCTCGAGTGGATGGGCGCGATCGAGCTCGACGAGAGGGCAGCGCTCGAGCGCTTGCGAACGCGCGACCAGGCGCCGCACGCGGCGCTGGCGGATCCCGTGCTCGACGACTACCTGTTCGACGCGCGCGTCCCGGCCGGCCTGCGGCACCTGCTCCGCATGCTCGACGAGCTTCTCGCCAAGAGCCTGCGCGCGGACGTGAAGAGCCTCGGTTTGTCTCGCAGTGATCGGCTCCCGAGGAGCGGCCCCGTGGTGCGAGACGTTGCGAACCGCATCGCCGCTGATCTCGGACTCCGCGACTTCGACCTGTACGTTTCGCCCGCGCTCAAGTACGACGCCATCCTCGAGCTCACGGATCCGGTCGCACTGTGCATCGGCCAGCCTCTGATCGATGGCGCTCACGAGCTGGAGCTCCGCTTCCTGTTCGCGCGTCACTTCAAGATGGCCCAGCTCGGCCTCGCCGTGCCACTTCGCCTGGAGCCGCACGCGCTGGCCGCGCTCGTCGCTGGCGTGGTGCGACAGTTCTTGCCGGACTTCCAGCCGGCCGGCATCGACGCGAACCTCATCGCCGCCGAGACGACGCGCATCGGAAAGCTTGTGCCTAAGAAGCTCCTGTCCGAGCTCCACGCCTTCGCGCTCGAGTGCGCCACCCCCACCTTCGACCTCCTGGCGATCCGGCCGGGTCTCGCTGCCGCTGCCGATCGCGCGGGCCTGCTCGCGGCCGGTGCGCCGGGACCCGCGCTCACGATGCTCGAGCGCATGGGCGCGGCCGATGCAGCGCGCGCGCTCGCCATCTTCGCGATTGGCGACGAGCTGCCGCAGCTCCGCCAGCTCGTCGGCACCAGCATCGGGTAGCAAGAGGGGTCGGTCGTCGACATGCGCGCTCGCAGCTACGGCTTTTTCGACGTCTGCTTCGCCGCGCTCTACGGGTACGCGGGCTTCGTGCTCGTGCCGGGTCGCTCCGCAGCGTTCTCCACCGCGCTCACTGCCGTGATCGCGCTGCTGGGCGGCGCGGGGCTCGTGCTGCTCGTTCAGGGCGACGGTGGCGCGCTCGCGCGGCGGCTCGGCATCTTTGCATCGTGCACGCTGCTTGCCTTCACGGTCGGCGTCCTCGTCCTGCTCGGGATGTCGAGCGCATTCCTGTTCGGCACCTACGGCGCGATCGGTCGTGGTCTCGGGATGCTCACGCTCGTCGTTGCTGCCCTCGTGGTGGAGCTCTTCGGTCTGCTCCCGCTCTTCCAGCTTCGCTTTCACCTCCGATCCGCGACGCGATGACCGGGCGGCTCGTCGGTGGTGCCGCGCTCCTCACGGCGATCGCCGCGGCGTGCGTAGCAATCGCACTGCGGATGCCGCTGCTTCCACCGGTGGGGGAGGCCGCAGCCACGGACGCGCTTGCGTATGCACGTGCACGACTCGGTCACGCGTCGCCACCCGCGCTCCCCTCCGAGGTGGAGTGCGCCGTACAGCGCGACCTGCCGGTCATCGTCTCGCTGTTCGACCGCGGCGCACCGGTGACGCGCGGAATCGGCCACGGCGCGACGTTCGGCGCCGCCCTCCGTGCCGCGGTTGCTGCGCTGCACGACGTCGAGCCCGAGGTGCTGGCGCGCGGTCGCCTGAAGCTCGATCGGGTGATAGGCGAAGCGCGCCTGTCGAGCACGATCGCGCCGCTGCTCGCGCTCGGGACGGTACCGGCGCGAGATGGGCTCGGTGCGAGCGAGCAGGGTCACGCGGTCTGGTTCACCGTCGACGATCTGCTGCGCGCCCACGCTTGGGGTGCTTACACGCCGCTTCCGGAGACGTCCATCGGCCTCGCTCCGGCGCGGACGCTCCGCATGCTGACGAGCGCCCTCGCGCACACACCTTCGCGCATCTTTCGCTTCCGAGCGGAGGAGTTCGTCGAGCCCGCGAGGCCGGGTCCGGCGCTGCCCGTGCGCTGTGGTCGCACACCCGGGCCCGAGCCGACGCGTGCGGCAATGCTGGATGCGGCTGAGGAGGGAGGGCGTTATCTGCTCGCGCACCTCGATGAAGCGGGGCAGTTCGACTACGAGTACTACACCGTCGAGGACGAATCGGTTCGTGGCGAGGAGTATTCGCTCCCTCGCCACGCGGGCTCGGTGTCGTTCCTCGCGGCGCTCTACGCGTGGGCGCCGGACGCGGCGTCGAAGCTCGCCATGGAGCGCGCTCTCGACTATCTCGTCCGACAGCGGCCGCGTGGCTGTGACGGTACGCGCATCTGCGTCGGCAGGCTCGACGACGCCAGCGTCGAGCTGGGATCCAGTGCGCTCGCGCTCGTTGCCGCGATGGAGTACGCGCGTGTGACGTCGGATCACCGCTACGACGCGTTCGTTCGCGGGCTCACCGCGTTCGTTCTTTCGATGCAGAAGGACAGCGGCGAGCTCTGCCACCTCTTCCACAGCGAGACGCAGCAGCGCGACGAGAGGACCCAGCTCCTCTACTACTCGGGAGAGGCGGCCTACGGTCTGGCGCTGGTTCTTGCCGGCAACGCAGCGGTGGCCGCCCCCGACGTCGCCGCGGCGCTGGATCGCCTGCTCACCTACCTCACGCGCACGCAGTACGACCATCTCGCTGGGCAGTTCTACGTCGGAGAAGAGCACTGGACCTGCATGGCCATCGACGCCGGCTGGAGCTTCCTGTCGGCTGCCCACAAAGAAGGCTACGGGCGCTTCTGCGACGCCTATGGTCAGTTCACGCGCCGCACTCAGCTCCAGCCGGACGAGGACCTCGTGAGAGCGCAGCCGCAGCTCGCCGGCGCGTACGGGATCTCGGCGGCGATCACGCCGCACAACACGCCGGTCGGCAGCCGCACGGAGAGCGTCGCGTCGGTGTGGCGCATCGCGAAGAAGCGCGGTCTGGAAGATACCGATGTACGCGTGGCCGGCCCGCGGGCGCAGGCGCTCCTCGGCGTGCGCTATCTGCTCGCGCACCAGATCCGCGACGATGGCGCCTACCTCATGACGCGGCCAGATGCTGCCCGAGGCGGCTTCCTCATGAGCGACACGGACCGCCACGTCCGCATCGACTTCATCCAGCACGCGGCCTCCGCGATTCTGCGGTGCCTCGAGTTGCTGTGATACGCCGCCCTCGCCGCCCGTGCGTCGCTGTGCGATCTGTCTCGCGGACTACCCGGATGCGCTCGAGTCTTGCCCCAGCAACGGAAGCAAATCGCCTCCGGTCCGCGGCGAGACGAAGGCGCTCCACGTCCGCTGATCGGCTCGACCATCGACGGGCGATACGTCGTCGACGGGGTCATCGACGTGGGTGGCATGGGCGTCGTGTACTCGGGTCGCCATGCCATCATCGACGAGCGCGTCGCCATCGAGGTGTTGCGCAAGGAAGCGGTCCGCCCAC